>JABMMH010000114.1 GCA_013205645.1 Polaromonas sp.
CGCAGCGCATCCGGTTGGCCGCGCAGCTGGGCTCGAACTTGCAAGGCGTGTGCTACGTGCTGGACGAGCCAACCATCGGTTTGCATCCGCGCGACAACCAAATTTTGCTGCGTGCGCTCGGCAAGCTCAGCGAGCGCGGTAACACGCTGGTGGTGGTCGAACATGACGAAGACACCATTCGCCGCGCCGACCACATCATCGACATCGGCCCCGGCGCGGGCTCGCGCGGTGGCTGCGTGGTGGCGCAAGGCAGCGTGGCCGACGTCTCGGCCGCGCCCGAATCGCTCACCGGCCGTTACCTGCTGAACGCCATCCAACACCCGCTGCAAGCGCGCCGTGAAACAGCGCCGCATCGCCCCGGCGAAGTGGACGTGGCGGATGCCGCCGTGGTTGTCGTCAGCAAAAAACCAACGGCCAAAGCCAAGGCCGAAGCACTGAAGCTCAAGGCCGCGCAGGCCAGCGTCGAGGCGAATGCCGACCGGGTCGACCAGGCCGTGGGCGCGGTCGCCGTCAACCCGAACACCCCATGGATCACGGTCAGCGGCGCCAGTTTGCACAACCTGCAAAACGTCTCGGTGGCCGTGCCGTTGAACCGTTTGGTGGCTGTCACCGGCGTCTCCGGTTCGGGCAAGTCGACACTCGCGCGCGACGTGTTGCTGGCCAATGTGCAGGCGGCTGTTCAGCAGCGCAGCACCAAGGCCGGCCGCGATGCTGACGACGCCGGCCAGCATCCGGCGTGGATCGGCTGCACCGGCATCAGCGGTTACCGCCGGGTGGACCGCGTGTTGGAAGTCGACCAGACACCGATTGGCAAAACGCCGCGCAGTTGCCCGGCCACGTACATTGGCTTTTGGGATGTCATCCGCAAGCTGTTTGCCGACACGCTGGAAGCGCGGGCGCGGGGTTACGCGGCGAATCGCTTTTCCTTCAACACCGGCGAAGGCCGCTGCCCGACCTGCGAAGGCGCAGGCGTGCGGACCATCGGCATGAGCTTTTTGCCCGACGTGAAAGTGCTCTGCGAAACCTGCCACGGTGCGCGCTTCAACCCGGAGACGCTGGCAGTCACTTGGCGCGGCAAAAGCATTGGCGAAGTGCTGCGCATGGAGATCGACGAGGCGGTGGCCTTTTTCGCGTCGATGCCAAACATCGCGCATCCGCTGCAGCTGCTCAAAGATGTCGGACTCGGCTACCTCACACTCGGCCAACCGTCACCGACGCTGTCGGGCGGCGAAGCCCAACGACTCAAGCTGGTGACCGAACTCAGCAAAGTCCGTGACGACATCACCCGGCGCGGTCAAAAAGCACCGCACACGCTCTACGTACTGGACGAGCCGACGGTGGGTTTGCACATGGCCGACGTTGAAAAACTCATCCACGTGCTGCACCGCTTGGTCAACGGCGGCCACAGCGTGGTGGTGATCGAGCATGACTTGGATGTGATTGCCGAAGCCGACTGGGTGATCGACCTCGGCCCCGACGGTGGCAACGCGGGCGGGCGCGTGGTGGCGTCAGCGCCGCCCGAAGACGTGGTCTTGCTGGGCACGCCGACCGGTCTGGCTTTGCAGCCGGTGCTGGCGCGCTCAGTGGCTAAAAGTTAATCAGGCGTGCACAAGCGCACGTCGGTGTCGCCGCGCTGCCAGCAGGGGCTGGCCGCGTTGCGCTGACGCTGCGGAATGCCTTCCATGTCGAGTTGCACCGCGATGGTGTCAAAGCGGCTCACACCTTGGGCGTCCAGCTGCAGCCGCAGCAGCCAGCCGCGTCGTTGCGCCGCGTTGTCGGTTTCTTTCATCACGAAATTGCCGACGCTGTAAATGATGGGTTTGCCCTTGTACTGGGCTGTTTCTTGGGTAACGTGCGTGTGTCCGCCAATCACTGCATCGGCGCCGGCGTCAATCATCAGTCGGGCCAGTTGGCGTTGACGGGCGTTCGAGGTTGGCTCGTTTTCCCAGCCCCAGTGCATCACCGGAATCACCAGGTGAGCGCCATGCACGGCGCGGGCTTTGCGGATGTCACCCGCCACTTGCTCGTCTTCGCTCCAGGCAATGCCTGGCGCGTTGTAGTCGGCCTCAAAGCTGCGCGGCATGAACTCGCTGTAACTGAGCAGCGCAATGCGCAGGCCTTTGCGTTCGATGATGAACGGGGCGTGCGCTTGCGACAGGTTGTGGCCACCGCCGAACTGCGCCAAGTCGGCCTCTTTGAGCAGGTCTAGCATTTGCGCAAACGCTTCGCGGCCGTAATCGCCGGAGTGGTTGTTGGCCAGCGCGACCGCGTCAAAGTGCCGCTTGAGTACCGGCAGCGTGCGTGGGTGCGCCCGAAAGGTGAAGTTCTTGTTGCCGGCGGAACCGATGGTGGCGACCACGCATTCCAGATTGCCAACACGAATATCAGCGCCTGCAAAGACATCTGCGAAGCCTGAAAACGGATCTTCTCCGCGCTCGATCATGGCGCCGGCCGTGTCATCAAGCACGATATCGCCGGCAAAGACCAGGCTGATCGGGCTGGCTTTTTCTGCTGTTTGAGCGCTGAAAGCCAGCGGGCATCCAGCGAGGAAAAATACCGTCAACAGGTCAGTGAGCCTGCGGCAAACAACGCGCTTCACGGCTGAACCCCTTCTAGCGTGCAGCTGTAGATCAGCTCGCGCTCAGCTGCGCCGGCATACAGCCGCTGCTCGCCGGTGAGCGGGTAG
>JABMMH010000005.1 GCA_013205645.1 Polaromonas sp.
CGGGCGCAAGCTCCTCGACCCGCAGACGGTGCAGGCCGATGTGAGTCCCCGCAAGATCGCGAGCGTTGGCAATTACGCGATCCAGTTCGACTGGAGCGACGGCCACAGCAGCGGCATCTATGCCTTTAGCGACCTGCGCGAATTAGGCGAGCGCGCTGCGCTGCAAGGCGCCGAAGATGTCTGAGGCCACGGCGCTGACTCGGGCAAATCAGCCGGTCAGCATCCGCGCCGAGGCTTCTCTTGCGGATCCCGACAGCTGCAAGTTCACGGTGAGTCGCAGCCTTCATACGGGTGGCCCCTGTTTTTTTGCCAACCGAGCGGCGGCGGCTGGCTCGCCGTTGGGCGAGCAGCTGTTTGCGCTGGGCGGCGTGGTCAGCGTGCTGGTTGCCAGCAACGTGGTGACCATTGGCAAGACACCGGAGGCTTCTTGGGCGGCGCTTAAAGTGGCCATCGGCTCGGCCATCCGCACGCAGCTGATGAGTGGCATGCCAGCGATCCTGCAGGCATTGTTTTCCAACCGCGCGGCAGCCAGATCGGACACCGAACTTGGCGTCGTTGTTCAGGCCCTGCTAGACCGTGAGGTCAATCGCTCCATCGCCAACCATGGCGGCAAGATTTCGCTGCTGCACGTGCTGGATGGCAGGCTTTTCATCACCATGAGCGGCGGCTGTCAAGGCTGCGCCTCGTCACAGGTTACGCTGCGGCAAGGGTTTGAAGTCATGGTGAAAAGAGTGGCGCCTGACATCACGGTCATCATCGACGCGACAGACCACGCAGCGGGGAAGCAGCCTTTCTACCCACGTACTGGATAGACGCCAGCACGTGTAATGGCTACGCCGGCCTAGAACCGTTGCCACAAGAACGCAGACCTCGCGTTCAACACTGACTCAGTAAGAGGGTTAGAAACTGAACCAACCGGAAAGGAGCCACTGTGCACCGACACGAACCTCTTCGCCAGCAAATCTCTGACCGCGCGGTGCAAAGTCAGGCTATGTCATGGGGTAGAACTCAAGGCGACGCTCGACTTTGGGGTGCCGCCAATCGACGTCCCCGCGTTGTCATCGTCGGCGCCGGCTTCGCCGGTCTGAGTACTGCGAAGCAGCTTGCCAAGGCAGCGGTAGACATCACCCTGATCGACCGAGAAAACCATCACCTGTTTCAGCCGCTGCTCTACCAAGTGGCGACGGCCGGCCTGTCGCCAGCCGAGATCGCCTGGCCTATTCGAAGTCTGGTCCGCGACCAGCGCAACACACGCGTGCTGCTGGGCGCCGTCACTGGCATCGATGGTGTTGGCAAACACGTCATGGTGGCGGAGCAAAAAATTCCTTACGACATTCTGGTGCTTGCGACTGGCGCGACCCATGGTTATTTCGGCAATGACAGCTGGGCTGCCCATGCGCCCGGGCTGAAGACAATCGACGACGCCACGGAGATCCGCCGCCGTCTCCTGCTCGCCTTCGAGCGCGCGGAGATGGCGTCCGATGCGCGCGAGCGTGAACGACTCCTCACCATCGTCATCGTCGGCGGCGGACCAACCGGCGTAGAGATGGCGGGCTCTGTTGTCGAACTGGCACGCAAGGCACTCGCGGCTGACTTTCGCACCATTGATCCGCAGCAGACGCACGTGCTGCTGGTCGAGGCCGGGCCTCACTTGCTGCCAAACTTTCCAGAGCCACTGTCGCGCCACGCGGAGCAGGCGCTTCGGCGAATCGGCGTGGATGTCCGCCTGAAACACGCCGTCACACACTGCAGTGCAACCGGGGTCATGCTGGGTGACAAGGGCGTGTCCGCTGGCACGATAATTTGGGCGGCAGGGATCACGGCCTCGCCGGCTGCCAACTGGCTGGCTGCAGCCGACGATCGCGTTGGCCGTGTGCTGGTCGGACCGGATTTGCAGCCGCCTGGCATGGCTGACGTCTTCGTCATCGGCGACACGGCGCTCGCTCATGATGTTGCCGGCAAGCCACTTCCCGGCATTGCCCCAGTCGCCAAGCAGCAAGGTGTCTATGTGGCCAAAGCCATCCTGGCGCGCCTCGCCAACAAGGCCGCGCCACCACCCTTTCGCTACCGAGATCGCGGCCTGCTTGCCACGGTCGGCCGCAAGACCGCCGTCATTGCGTTCGGGCGTATGCGTTTCAAGGGATGGTTTGCGTGGTGGATATGGGGCATCGCTCATATTTACTTCCTGATCAGTCTGCGCAATCGGTTGATCGTCATGACGCAGTGGCTCTGGTCCTATGTGAGCTTCGAGCGTGGTGCCCGGCTCATCACCGGCATGCGCACCAAATTTGATCTTTTTATGAAGGATTGAAATGATCGAATGGGTATCAGTAAAGCGAAGTCAGGTACGCGCGCTAGTCGAGATACAGGTGCGCCACAGCGACAGAAATTGATGCCAACAAGCAATCTTCTTCACCCCAAGTCCTCCCGCATGTGGGCAAAGGGAACGCTGAGAGCCAGGGTGAAGTTTTCATATCAACCAGGACATCAGCATCATGAGCATTGAAACCATCAGCTTCAGAAATATCGTCTCGGTGTTACCCAATGCGTCTGCTAGCAACCCTAGGCCGGACCAGCAAAGAGGCAGCCTGAAGACCAAGCGCGACGCGACCGGCCCCGATGAGCGCCTGCCCAAGCCCGATTGGATACGCGTCAAAGCGGCGATTCCAACAGGTCGTTTTCGCGAAATCAAGGATACCGTACGCGCTCACCAACTGGTCACCGTGTGTGAAGAGGCCTCTTGCCCCAACATCGGTGAGTGCTGGAGCAAGGGCACAGCGACTTTCATGATCATGGGCGACAAATGCACGCGCCGCTGCCGCTTTTGCAATGTCAGCACGGGCCGGCCCGACGCGCTGGACCAAAACGAGCCGGAGCGCTTGGCCCAAACCATTGCCCTGATGAAACTCAATTACGTCGTCATCACCTCCGTGGACCGGGACGATTTGCTGGACGGCGGTGCCGGCCATTTTGTGCAGTGCATTCAGCGGATACGCGCACTGGCACCGAAAACCACCATCGAAATCCTGACCCCCGACTTTGGCGGGCGGCTAGACCTGGCGCTGGACATCCTGAGCGCAGCACCACCGGACGTGCTGAACCACAATATCGAAACCGTGCCGCGCCTCTACAAAGAAGCGCGACCCGGTGCGGACTTCCAAAATACGCTGAACCTGTTGCAACGCTTCAAGGACCGGCATCCCCGCATCCCGACCAAGTCTGGCCTGATGGTCGGACTGGGTGAGACCGATGACGAAATTCTAGAGGTGCTGCGCGCGCTGCGCGCCCACCAAGTGGACATGCTGACAATTGGCCAATACCTGCAGCCATCCGGCGGTCACATGCCGGTTCGCCGTTATGTGCACCCAGACAACTTCAAGCGCTATGCAGACGCCGCCTCCGCGATGGGCTTTGTACATGCCGCCTCGGGTACACTGGTGCGCAGCTCCTACCATGCAGACCAGCAGGCGCATGCGGCTGGAGTTTTTAAAACCTTGAGCCGTAATAGTTCTGTGGGCTTATGTTCGAGCGAATTAAACGACCCAATATCAGAACACCGCCCTTAAACACTAGCTCGACCTCAGGCACGCTGGCCGCTTGAAATAAAGCCCGAAAGCGGCCCTTTTATTTGGCATGATGTCGGGCTATGACTTCTCGACAACACCGAACGCCCTCAGTCTCTTGTGTCCTGCCCGCTTTCAATGAGGCAGGCAATCTTCCGAATGTGGTCCCTGAGATTTTGCAGGCCTTGCGCGGTCTTTTCTCGACGGTCGAATTGATCATCATTGACGATGGCAGTCGCGATGACACCTTGAAGGTGGCCCGCGGTTTGAGCGAGATTCATCCCGAGGTCGTGGTGCTGGAGCTGTCGCGTAATTTTGGCAAAGAATGTGCGTTGACGGCTGGTTTGCAGGCGGCGCAAGGTGACGTGGTTGTGCTGATGGATGCCGACGGCCAGCACCCGGTGACGCTCTTGCCTGAGATGTTGGCGCACTGGCAGAAGGGCATGGATGTGGTCTACGCCGTGCGCCGCACGCGCCTTGATCAATCGCCCTTGCAGCGGCATCTCACCGGTCTGTTTTATGAGTTGGTGAACTTTGGTAATCGCGTGAAAATTCCAGCCCATGCTGGGGATTTTCGCTTGATGGACCGCGCGGTGGTGGCGGCGCTGAATGCCTTGCCTGAGCGCAATCGTTTCATGAAGGGCTTGTACGCGTGGGTGGGTTTCCCGAGTATTGCGATTGACTACGAACCGCTGCTTCGTCAAGCAGGAAAAAGCAATTTTGGCTTGATGGGATCGGTGAAATTGGCCTTGACCGGTTTCACCGCGTTCTCGATTGCGCCGCTGCGCTTGTTGGCCTTGCTGGGGCTGGCGATGGCGGTCTTGTCGGTTGCTTATGGTTTTTGGATCACTTTTGAGTATTTTGCTTGGGGCATTGATGTGCCGGGTTACGCCACCGTCATGGTCAGCACGATGTTTTTAAGCGGTGTGCAAATGCTGGGCCTTGGCATCGTGGCCGAATATGTCGGACGCATTTATGAAGAAGTGAAGCAGCGACCGACCTTCTTGGTGCGCCAGCGTGACGGGGCTGGTTTGCCAGCGCCCGTCAAGGCGCCTACCGACGCGCCCCAGCGCTGAAGGCTGGTTCATGACGTCACGTCTGGTGGGGGTGTGGTTCTTGGTGGTTGGCGCAAGTGCTGCGCTGACGCACGTGTTGGTGTTTGCCTTGACCAAAGACTTGATGCTGCCGGAG
>JABMMH010000115.1 GCA_013205645.1 Polaromonas sp.
TGGAACAAGTTCGCCCAGCGCAGTGCGCTGCCTGATTTTGACGAGCGTGTCGGCTTGAGTGGTCAGCAGTTGCAAACGCTGTTCGGCTGGAGCGAAGCCGAGTTTTTGCGTTTCACCGAAGGCAGCGCCATTCGGCGGATTGGCCATGAGCGCTGGTTGCGCAATTTGGCGGTGGCGATGGGCAACGCGCTGCGAGCGGCCCAAGACAGTGGTGTTGATGCCGGCGCACTTCAAGCCGCGCTGTTGGTGCAAAGCCAACATCCCTCTGAGGTCGTGCGGGAGCACGTGCAATGGGCGTTGCAGCAGGCGGGCGTTAGCGCAGCACCGCCAAGGCAAACGGCAAACTGAGCATGCCAAACAAGGTCGACAAGGTCACCAGCGCGGCCACGTAGGAGCCGTTGTAGCCCATGCGCGCGGCCAACACATAACAGCTAGAGGCCGTGGGCAGGGCCGAAAAAATCAGCAACACCGTGGTTTGCACAGAAGACAAGCCGAACAGTCGAGACAGCCCGAAGGCGACCAGCGGTAGCGCCAAATGGCGTATGAGCAGCAGCAGTGTCGTCAGTAGTTTGGACTGGGTCATTGAGGCTAACTGCAAGCCCGCGCCAGCCGCCATCAAGCCCAGCGCCAGTGAAGCACCGCCGATGCGGGTGGTGGTGGGCTCCAGCCACACGGGGATGTGAAAGCCCAGCAGGTTGACTGCCAAGCCGCTGCAGGTGGCGATGATGAGTGGATTGCGCACCAGTTCACGGACAAAACCGCGCTTGGCATGCCGCGTCATGGGCCAGACGGCGGCCACATTGAACATGGGCACGCAGATCCCAATCAACACGGCGATCAGCAGCAGGCCTTCTGTGCCCGCCAGCCGTTCCGCCAAGGCCAGGCCAATGAAGGAGTTAAAGCGGAAAGAAATTTGGGCGCTGCCAGCATGTTCGCGAGCGTCGATGTGGCGGCCTAGCCAGGGCCAATGCGGCAAGCTGTAGGCCAGCGCAATGCCCGCCAGGCCCATCATCAGTCCGGCGCCCATGAAGCTTGACGTGGCAACAAAATCAAGCGGGCTTTTGACGATGGACTGAAACAACAGCACCGGAAAAAGGAAGAAATAAACCAGGTTCTCGACCTGTTCCCACACCGTGCGATTGAGAGCTGTGTAGCGGCAGACCAAATAGCCGCAGAGGATCAAAGAAAAATCGGGGAATAAAAGTTGAGCGTAATTCACGGCGTAAGAATAACCGCCCCACTGCGGGTAGGTCTTTTCTTGCGTTTAACATGAGCATTGTTATTTTTTGAAAGGCACTCTCTATGCACCGTCGTCATTTACTCAATATCGCCTCTGTGACTACTCTGGCTTTAGCTGGTGTGTCCGGTTCTGCCATGGCGCAAAACTACCCGACCAAGCTCATCCGTCTGCAGGTGCCTTTTGCACCCGGCGGCACCACCGACATCGTTGCCCGCGTGATTTCTGAACCGCTGGCCAAGGCCTTGGGTCAGACCGTGATTGTCGAAAACAAAGCGGGTGGCGGCGGTATCGTCGGCGCCATGGAAACAGTTCGGGCCACGCCGGATGGTTATTTGCTGGGCGTCGCCACGGTGTCGACCACCGCCACGAATCCGGCGATCAACACGAAAATCACCTACAACCCGCTGACGGACTTCACGCCCATCATCAACATCGCGGCGACACCCAACATCATTGCGGTGCACCCCAGCTTTCCGGCGCGCAACTACCAAGAGTTCATTGCTGAGTTGAAGAAAAACCCAGGCAAATACTCGTATGCCTCGTCTGGCACTGGCGGCATTGGCCACCTGCAGACCGAGCTGTTCAAGAACTTGACCAAGACCTTTGTCACGCACATTCCTTACCGCGGCGCTGGCCCGGCATTGAACGACACCGTGGCCGGTCAAGTGCTGATCATTTTTGACAACCTGCCTTCAGCGCTGCCGTTCATTCAGCAAAAGCGTTTGATCCCGATCGTGGTGGCAGCGCCGCAGCGTCTGGCCGCTTTGCCGGATGTGCCGACCTTTAAAGAAGTGGGCCTGGAGCCGGTGAACCGCATGGCTTACTACGGCATCTTGGGCCCCAAAGCCCTGCCGAAGGAAGTCGTCGACAAGGTCAACGCCGGTGTCCGCAAGGCGCTGGAAGACCCAGCGGTGCGCAAGCGCATCGAAGACACCGGTGCGATCGTCGTGGCCAACACACCAGAGCAGTTCACCGCGCAGATCAAGGCTGAGTTCGAGGTCTACAAAAAGGTTGTCGTCGACAGCAAGCTGACGCTTGAGTAAGCAGCGCTGACGGGCGCTTTAGCTCGGCGGTTGATTTCTCAAGGCCCCGCAGGCGTTTGTCTGGCGGGGCTTTTTGTATATGCTGCTGTTGGCGGATGACATGCGCAACCAGAGCGAGCCATTTATGAACAAGCAACTTAAAACCATTCCTAAGTTCGCCAGTGAGGCGCAAGAGCGTGCTTACTGGGACTCGCATGACTCGACGGAGTATCTTGATTGGTCAAAAGCCAAGAAGGCAACACTGCCCAACTTAAAGCCCACCACCAAGACGATTTCTTTGCGCTTGCCGCAGCACTTACTCGACTCGATCAAAATCGCAGCCAATGCCAGAGACGTGCCCTATCAGTCGCTGATCAAGGTTTGGCTACAAGAAAAACTGCACAGCCATTGAGCGTCGGGATGCGCGCTTACATTGCCCCGCAAAGAGAATCTTGGTCTGAGTCCTATTTTTTACAGCCGTCCAGCCAAGTGCAAGGACGCCCGCAGCGTGTCGTTGATACGCGTCTGCCAGCCCTCACCGGTGGCGCGCAAGGCCAGCAGCACGTCCGCATCAAGCCTGAGCTTGACCGGCGCCTTGGTCACGACGGCCTTTGGGCGACCCCGGCGCACGAGTTTCTCGCCGTCAAACAGATTGGCTTCCTTCACCCATTGCTCGGTGATCTCTGGCGCGTCGTCAGGATCAGTCCAAGGCAGGGGTGATGGCTTTGATTTCGCGTTCATTGGCTTTCCTCAGGCTGATAATACGGCGCACCTCGCCGCGTGGTGTCCACACCATGATGACCAAACGTGCATCAAGCCATCCGGCAGTCACAAACCGGGCTTCGGCATAGTCCATGCGTGCATCGACTCGCGTCAGATGTTTGCCAGTAAACACGTCGATAGCGCGGGCAAAGTCAAGTCCGCGTTCGGCTACAGCCTGATCTCGCTTGATGCTGTCAAATTCGATCTGAATGTTAATTATCGTACACCCAGTAAATAGAAGTCAATGCGGGTTTTTCTCAGAAACTCGTCTGCCTTGGTTTGTCTGGCAAGCCGTCAGCAAGGTCACACCGCCGTCAGAAGGCAAAAAATCAGACATTGGTTGGCACCGCCCGCCGCTGCAAAATTCGTAGTCGGCGGCAAAGCCCGAGCGTGTCAGCCGCAATACTTTGGGTTGGCTGATCTGCGGCTTGTACGCGTACCAGCCGTTTTTGAGTTGCGCGTCAGGCGGCGGCTCCATACCTGCGGCTGAACCTCGGACTCGCGCTGCTACCGCTTTGAGGATGGCGCCCTCTGCAAGTGCCTCAACAGCGTAATCTTCCTCCCAGCGGACCTTTTCAATCGTGTGCACCCAGGCCAGCGTGAACTGCTGCACCGGGATGAAAACTGGCTTGTCAGCGGCTAAGTCAGTACCTGTCCCAGCAGCGCTCAGCAGCGCCAGACAGACACCGACCAGGCCCACGCTCAAGCCGCTGGGCTGGTGGCGCCTGGCAACTGGCGCACACGCCAGAGATGCCAGAGCACAAAAACAGCCACGGCAGCGAAGCCGATTTCATCGGTCAACGGTAAGGCGAAGACTAAAAAGCTGGCAGCCACAATCGCGAACACGCGTTCGAACCAGTTCAACCGGCCGACCAAGAAGCCAATGGCGCCCGCGCCCCACATGGCAATCGCCAGCAGCGCCTTGAATACCACGTAGGTGGTGTCTATCCAGTCGCCGCCTTGCAGCATCAGCGCCGGGGCGTAGACGGCCATGAACGGCACGACGAAGCCGGCAATCGCCACCCGCAGCGCTTGGAAGCTGATTTTCAGACCGGATTCACGGGCGATCGGGGCCGCAGCAAAGCAGGCCAGTGCCACCGGCGGCGTCAGGTCGGCCATGATGCCAAAGTAAAAAACAAACATGTGCGAAACCACCAGCGGCACACCGAGCTCCAGCAAAATCGGAGCGGCCAGCGAGCTGGTGATGATGTAGTTCGGAATGGTCGGAATGCCCATGCCGAGTATCAAGCACGTCAGCATGGTCAGCAGCAGCGCGAGGAACAGACTTTTTTCGCCGACGGCGATGATCTGTCCACCGATTTCTGCGGCCACCCCCGTCAGGTTGATGACACCGATGATCACGCCGACCAAGGCGCAGGCAATCGCCACTGGCAGCGCATGACGCGCGCCATTGACCAGTGCCAGCAGCGCCAGTTGGCGCGCATCACCACCGGTGCGGCGGATGTAGGTCAGCGCCACCAGCAGCGCTGCAATCACAAAAAAGGTGCCAACACCGAACTCAAAAAACCCGGCGCAGGCAAAGCCTAGCAAGACCCAGAACAGAGCCCGCAGCGCGAAGCCTTTGACGCCGGTCAGCACGGCCGCACCGAAGATCAGGATCACGGTCAAGCCGAGGCCAACGGTGCCTGAAAACAGCGGCGTGTAGCCCGAGAACAGCAGACCAACCAGGCCCAGCAATGGCAGCAGCAAGTACCAGCGTTCGCGCACGGCTGTCCAGGGGTTCGGGCATTCGTCTTTGGGCAGACCCATCAGGCCTTTGCGGCCGGCTTCAAGATGCACCATCCAGAAGGCGGTGATGAAGTAAAGAATAGCGGGAATCAGCGCTGCCTTGCAGATTTCGATGTAGGGCACGTTGATGGTTTCGGACATGATGAAGGCGACGGCGCCCATCACCGGCGGCATGATCTGACCGCCCATGCTGGCGGTGGCTTCGACGCCACCGGCAAACGCCGGGCTGTAACCAAAGCGTTTCATCAGCGGGATGGTGAATTGGCCGGTGGTGACGACGTTGGCCACGCCCGAGCCATTGATGGTGCCCATCAGTCCCGAAGAAATCACCGACACCTTGGCCGGTCCGCCGCGCGTGTGACCAACCGTGCCCATGGCAAAGTCGTTGAACAGTTTGATCATGCCGGCCTGTTCCAAAAAGGAGCCGAACAAGATGAACAGAAAAATATAGGTCGACGAGACGTAGGTCGGCGTGCCGTAAATACCTTCCGTGCCAAAGCCCAGCGTGCCGACCACTTGGTCGAGCCCAAAGCCGCGGTGCGCTAGCGCACCCGGCAGGTATTCGCCAAACATGGCGTAGCCCAAGAACATGCCGCAGATCAGCGGCAAACCCCAGCCCATCATGCGGCGTGCGGCTTCGAACACCAGCGTGATGGTGACTGTGCCGATGACCCAGTCGGTGGTGGTCAGCTCACCGGCGCGCAGCGTCAGGTCAGCTTCAAAATACCAGTGGTAAAACGCGAAAACGAAACCGGTCAGGCCGAGTAGCCAAGCCAGCACCGGTTGTCCAGCGCCTTGGCTGCGAAAGCCGGGGCGCAGCGCAAACACCAAGAGCAACACAAAGCCGACGTGAATCGCCCGCACGACTTGGCTCGACAAGGGACTGAAAGCCGAGCTCCAGAGCTGAAAGCTGGAAAACGCCAGAGCGATCCAAAAAATGATGCCGCCTAGGCGTTGCTCGGGGGTGCTGTGGGGATCGCTCATGGGAACCTTGGGAGGGATGGAAACATGAAAATTAGAAATAGAAACGGCCCCAAGTTGTATCGGGGCCGTTGCTACCTTGTGACGTCGCCTGCGCTCTTAAACGCCGGCTGCGGTTTACTTCATCACGCCGACTTCCTTGTAGTAGCGAATGGCGCCTGGGTGCACAGGCACAGGCATGCCGCGAACTGCGTTCTCGCGCTTGATGGTTTTGGCGGCGTTGTGCGCCGCGTACATCGTGTCGATGTTTTCGTAGAGGTTTTTGGCCATTTGGTAGGCCAGCTCATCGGAGACGCCGGAGTGCGTGACCAAGAAGTTAGGAATAGCGGCGGTCGGAATGTCAACGCTTTGACCTGCATAGGTGTTTGCCGGGATGAAGGACGGCTGGTAGGCGGCGTCGCCGACGCGTTTCACCACGTCAGCCGGCACGGCGACAACGACGATCTTCACTGCGGTGGCCAAGTCGCGGATAGAGGCGACGCCCAGACCGGCGGACTGCAAGGTGGCGTCCAGCTGGCGGTTTTTCATCAACTCGACCGACTCGCCAAAGGGCAGGTACTCGATCTTGGCCATGTCGCTGTATGACAGGCCGGCGGCTTTGAAAATGGCGCGGGCGTTCAGTTCTGTACCCGACTTGGCGGCACCCACTGAAATGCGTTTGCCTTTGAGGTCGGCCAGCGTCTTGATGCCGGAGTCGGCGTTGGCGACGATCTGGATGTAGTTGTTGTACGTTGCCGACAGGCCGCGCAGCTTGGTCAGTGGCTTGGGGAAGCCGGCTTCGGCAACGCCTTTGTAGGCGTCAGAGACCGAGTCGGCGAGTGCCAAGGCGAGTTCGCCGCGACCCGCTTCGAGCAAGTTCATGTTTTCAGCCGAGGCCCGGGTGACCTGTGCGGTCGATCGGACGTTGGGAATGGTCTTGGCATAAATCTGCGAGAGCGCCACGCCCAGCGGGTAGTAAACACCGCTCTGGCCGCCGGTCAAGACGTTGACGAA
>JABMMH010000116.1 GCA_013205645.1 Polaromonas sp.
CATGGACAACGTGACTGACGAATTACTCGGCTTGGTGACTGACCCGGCTTGGGGCGTGCTGTTGGGCGCGCTGGTGGCCACGCTGGTCGCCTTGGTATTGCACCGAACCGGCTCGGTGGTGTTGCGGCGCATCGCGCGCGGCCCCGTGGCCATTGCGGTGGTGGCGAGTTGCGCGCGACCGGCCCGCATGGCGCTGCCATTGATTGCCTTGCAAAGCGTTTGGCAGGCGGCCCCTGACTCCATTTTGTTGATCAGCCAGGTGCGCCATGGCAACGCTTTGTTGCTGATGGTGGCACTGACGTGGTTGGTGTTGAATGCCCTCGAAGGCATGACCAAGGGCATCTCAGATCGAAACTCCTTTGATGTGGCCGACAACCAGGACGCCCGTCGCATCATGACGCAAACGCGGCTGTTGGTGCGGGTCGCCAGCACGGCGGTGGTGGTGGCTGGTTTGGCCTTGATGCTGATGACCTTTCCGGGGGCGCGGCAGGTTGGGGCGAGTCTGCTGGCCTCAGCCGGCGTCTTGGGTCTGGTGGTGGGTATTGCGGCACGGCCGGTGCTGGGCAACATGATTGCTGGTTTGCAGTTGGCGTTGGCGCAGCCGTTTCGGCTCGACGACGTGTTGATCCTGAAAGGCGAATGGGGCCGGGTCGAAGAAATCACGGCGACTTATGTGGTGATGAAGATTTGGGACGAACGCCGACTCATCATTCCGCTGCATTGGTTCATCGAAAACACCTTTGAAAACTGGACTCGCCACAGCTCTCAGATCATGGGCACGGTCTTGCTCTGGGTCGACTACCGCATGCCCTTGGGGCCGCTGCGCGAAGAAGCGCAACGCATTTGCGAGGCCGCTGCAGAATGGGACAAAAGGCTGTGCCAGCTGCAGGTGGTTGAGGCCGGTCAAAGCAGCGTTCAGCTGCGGGTGCTGGTGACCTCGGCTGACGCGGCCTTGAATTGGGATCTGCGCTGCAAGGTCCGTGAGGGGCTGGTCGACTTCATGCAGCGCGAGTATTCACAGCACCTGCCGATGATGCGCGCGGAGCTGGCAACCGCGCAGTCCACGGTCGCATCAGACTTCCCGCAGGGCTTGTTGTCCGAGCCAGCCACGCCTCCGCTGCCGCGCTAGCCAGATGAGCGCCGCGCCACGCCACGTGCTTCCCGTGCTGGTGTTGGCGCAGTTTGCCGGTACGTCGCTTTGGTTTGCGGTCAATGCGGTCATGCCCGATCTCCAGCATGAATTGGGTTGGCCTGCATCGGCGGTGGGCCGGCTCACCTCGGCTTTGCAACTGGGGTTCATTGTCGGTACCTTGGTCTTTGCGCTGCTCGCGATTGCCGACCGCTTTTCCCCAAGGCGCGTATTTTTGCTGTGTTCTTTGGCCGGTGCGCTGTGCACGGTTGGCGCTTGGTGGATGGTGCGGGAACTCTCGGCCTTGTGGATGTGGCGCGCCGCGACCGGGTTTTTTCTGGCCGGCATTTACCCGGTGGGGATGAAAATCGCTTCGCAATGGTTTCCGCAAGGCTTGGGCGCAGCTCTCGGTTGGTTGATCGGCGCTTTGGTGCTGGGAACGGCCAGTGCGCACGGTTTGCGCGGATTGAGTGGCGAGTTGCCTTGGCCCAGCGTCATGCTGGGCGTGGCAGCGCTGGCGGCTGCCGGCGGCGTGATGTTGTATGTGCTGCTGCCAGAAGCGCCGGCCGGCCCAGCCCGGACCAGCGTTTTAGAGTGGCGAGCGCTGGCGGCGATGTGGACTGACTGGCGCGTGCGAGCCTCGGTGCTCGGCTACTTTGGCCACATGTGGGAGCTCTACACGCTGTGGGTCATGGTGCCCTTGATTTTGGCCAGTCGGCTGAACGGCATGGCGCTCTCGTTGGCGGCTTTTGCGGTGGTGGGCAGCGGGGCGCTGGGCTGCGTCGGCGGTGGCTGGCTGGCGCGACGTTGGGGCAGCGCGCGCGTGGCGACCGGTCAATTGGCCATCAGCGGGCTGTGCTGCGCGTTGGCGCCTTGGTTGATCGATGCGTCTGTCGGCTGGTTTGCCGTCTGGCTGCTGATCTGGGGCATCTCTGTGGCCGGCGATTCGCCGCAATTCTCGGCGCTCACCGCCAGCAATGCGCCGTCGCAAGCGGTGGGCAGTGTCCTCACGCTGACCAACAGCATCGGCTTCGCCATCTCGATTGTCAGCATTGAGCTGTTCACCACGTTGGCCCAACACCACGATTTGGGATCGCTTTTGCCGTGGCTTGGGCTGGGTCCGTTGCTCGGCGTGTTGGCCATGCGGCCCTTGTGGCGCGTGCGATGATCGCCTCCATCGTTGGAGAAAATTGAGTCATGGAATTGCGTCAACTGCGTTACCTCGTGCGGGTCATTGAGCTGGGCAGCATCAGCCGCGCCGCGCTTGATTTGGAGTTGGTGCAGTCGGCGCTGAGCCAGCAAATCAGCCGGCTGGAGAGCGAGCTGTCAACGCGTTTGCTGCAGCGCAGCTCCAAGGGCGTGACACCGACCGAGGCCGGACTGGCTTTTTTCAGGGAAGCGCAACTGGTGCTGCGGCATGCAGAGCAGGCCGTGCGTTCGGCGCAAGAGTCAAGGCTGTCGGGCAGCGTCAGCGTCGGCATGGCGCCAACCACCGCCGCCGTGCTGGGTTTGCCGCTGCTGCGCGCCATGCGAGAGCGCTACCCTGACGTGCGCTTGCATGTGGTTGAAAGCCTGTCGGGCCACCTGACCGCCATGCTGAACGCCCGCCAACTCGACTTGGCCATCCTCTTTGACAGCCAGGCCGGACGCCGCTGGAGCGTGATGCCGCTGCTGGAAGAAAAACTCTTTCTGATTGAATCGCGGCAGCCGGAAGCGGCCATTGCAGCACCTTCAGCCAAGCCGCCCAAGCGCATGAGTGTGGCGCAGTTGGGCGATTTGCCGATGATCTTGCCGACCGGCTCCCATGGCTTGCGCAGCACCTTGGAGGGCGCTTTTGCGCGGGCCAAGTGCAAGCCGAATGTGGTGGCTGAGATTGACTC
>JABMMH010000117.1 GCA_013205645.1 Polaromonas sp.
CTGGACGCCGCCACCCATGCCTTGCTGGACAGCTTTGCACCCAAAGGGCAGGTCGAACACGTCGAAGCCGGCTGGCAGGGTGAGCTGTCGGCACCGCTCACGCTGACGGCACGTGGTCGCGTCACCGGGTTGGCACTGGCTGCGGCAGCTTCCAGCGCCAGCACACCGACGCAGCCGCTGCCGGGGCGGCCCGGCATTGAAAACGCTGCGGTAGATTTCGACCTGACGCAAGACGGCGGTCAGGCGCAGATCCAACTGACGCGAGGGGCGCTCGAATTTCCTGGCGTTTTCGAGCAACCCCGCGTGCTCTTCAACGCACTTTCGTCTGACTTGCAGTGGAAACACAGCGGTCAGCGACTGGAGCTGCAACTCAAAAAACTCCGCTTTGCCAATGCCGACGCCGAAGGCCAGGCAGAAGTCCGCTGGACCAGTGCAGACACCGTCCCAACAGCCGCAGGCAAAGCGCCAACGCGCCACCCCGGCGTGCTCGACTTGCAAGGCAGCGTCAGCCGCGGCGACGCCAGCCAAGTGCATCGCTACTTGCCACTGGTGTTGCCCGAGTCAGCGCGCCACTATGTACGCGACGCGGTACAACAAGGCCGGCTCAGCGAGGTCAAGTTCAAGGTCAAAGGCGACTTGCTGCAACTGCCTTTTGCCAATCCGAAACAAGGCGATTTTCTGGTCACGGCCAAAGCCAGCAACGTGCGTTACGCCTATGTGCCGCAGACTCTGTCGGCCAAGCCGTGGCCCATGCTCGATGCCCTGCAAGGCGAGTTGGTTTTCAATCGTCAAAGCCTCGAAGTGCGCGCAGCGCAAGGTCGCGTGGCAGGGCTTGACGGACTGCAACTGACACGCGGCAGCGCCCGCATTCCGAACTTGGCTGAAGCCGTGGTGGAGGTCAACGCCAACATCAAGGGCCCACTCGCGCAAGGCCTGCAATTTGTCAACACCTCACCGGTCTCCGGCATGCTCGGTGATGCGCTGCTGCAGAGCTCGGCCAGCGGTGCTGCCGACTACACCATGCGCTTGCTGCTGCCCTTGTCCAACCTCGACAAAAGCAGCCTGCAAGGCAGTCTCACACTGCCTGGCAATGACGTCCAGTTCACCACCAACACGCCGGTGCTGGGACGCCTGAAGGGAGCACTCACCTTCACCGAAAACAGCTTTCGTGTGAGCAACGCGCAAGCCCGCATGTTGGGCGGCGACATTCGCTTTGAAGGCGGCATGCGCGCCAACGCAGCGGCGGCCAGCGCCGGTCGCAGCAATAGCGCCGAACCGTTGGAAGCGCCAATTTTGTTTCGCGGCCAAGGCACGATCTCGGCCGAAGGTTTGCAGCAAGCGCGTGAGCTGGGCATGGTCGCCACGCTCGCCAACCATGCCAGCGGCAGCACCGCCTACAGCGCCAGCCTGGGTTTTCGCCGCGGCAACGCGGAGCTCAGCGTCAACAGCAACCTGCAGGGCATGGCGCTGAATTTCCCAGCGCCCTTGCGCAAAGTCGCTGCTGAAACGCTGCCGTTACAGTTCGAGCAAGCGCTTCTTCGCGAGTCACTGGCAGCAGGTAAAACACCGCAAGACCAGCTGTCACTCACGCTGGGCAAGTTGGCCAGCGTGCGCTATGTGCGCGACCTCAGTGGCGACCAGCCTAAGGTTTTGCGCGGCAGCATCGCCGTCGGGCTAGAGGCAGGCGAAACAGCCGCCCAACCGGCTAACGATGTGGCGGCGAATGTGAACTTGCAGCGCGCCGATGTCGATGCCTGGCGCAGCGTGTTTGGCGCTGCTGCATCGCCCCAAAATACAGCTGCAAAAACACCCGCCAGCGCGCCTTCCGCTGCTTCTGACTACCTGCCGACGGTGATGGCTTTGCGCGCCACTGAATTGACTTTGGACGGCTACAAGCTCAACAAAGTGGTGCTCGGGGCCTCGCGCGACGGCGCCCTCTGGCGGGCCAATGTGGACGCCGACGAACTCAGTGGCTACGTCGAGTTCGGCCAGCCGACTGCCGCGCCGGGTGGTTCTGGCGGCCGACTGTATGCACGACTGTCTAGGCTGCGACTGGGTGCCAGCACAGCGCGCGAGGTGGAAACCCTGCTGGAGGGCCAACCCGCCGCGGTTCCGGCGCTTGACATCGTCGTCGAAGACATGGTGCTGAAGGGCAAAAAGCTGGGCCGCATCGAGGTCGAAGCCGTCAACCGTGGCGCCCAGTTATTGGCACGCGACAGCGGCGTGCGCGAGTGGCGACTGAACAAACTCAACGTCATCTCGCCGGACGCCACTTTTTCCGCCAACGGCAACTGGGCTGCCGTGCCCACAGCGGCACAAAGTCGCCGCGTGCTGATGAACTTCAAGCTCGACATCAACAACTCCGGCGCCTTGCTGAAACGCCTTGGCATGGATGGCTTGGTGCAGCGCGGCAAAGGCAAACTCGAAGGCCAGGTGAACTGGCTGGGTTCGCCACTGAGTCTGGACTACCCGAGCCTGGGTGGCCAGTTCAACGTCAACGTCGAGAGCGGGCAATTCCTCAAGGCCGAGCCCGGCATTGCCAAGTTGCTGGGCGTCTTGAGTCTGCAGTCATTGCCACGCCGACTGACGCTGGATTTTCGTGATGTTTTCTCGGAAGGTTTTGCCTTTGATTTTGTGCGCGGCGACGTCACCATCGAACAAGGTCAGGCGCGCACCAACAACCTGCAAATGAAGGGCTTGAGCGCGGCGGTGCTGATGGACGGCAGCGCCGACATTGCCCGTGAAACGCAAGACTTGCGGGTTGTGGTGATTCCGGAGATCAACGCCGGCACGGCCTCGCTGATCGCCACTGCCATCAACCCGGCCATCGGCTTGGGCACGTTTTTGGCACAGATGTTTTTACGCCGGCCTTTGACGGAAGCGGCGACGCAGGAATTTCACATCGACGGGCCATGGAGCGACCCGCACATCAACCGGGTTGAACGCAAACCGGGGGGCCGCCCACCATGAACATCGCCGGACTGCAAAGCGCGCTGACCAAGCTGCGCTGGAACCCCCGTTGGTCGTTGTGGGTGATGCTGGTGGCGCTGGTGGTCGCCATGCTGGGCACGCTGATTTGGTTGGCGGGGCGCTACGAAGGCAGCCTGATTCAGACGCGCTTGGACCGCGACACCGCCGAGATCGCCACCGACATTCGCACCAGCCTGACGCGCAACGTTCAGGGACTGCAAGCCCTGCAAGCCAGTGAGCGCGATACGGAACTCTGGCGCTTGCAAGTCAGTGAATTGTTACGCCAACACCGCGAAATTCTTCGCATCGAATGGCGCGACCCCTCGCTGAAGTTGGTGCGGGCCGGCAGCACCGCCTTCAGACCTTCGGTGTTCGATCGCATGGGCCGAGCCAGCTCAGCGCAAGACACCGCTCAAGCTTGCGCAACGGCGGTGCGCGTGAGCGGTGCGGCCTATTCAAGCAGCTACTTCATGCCGCAAAAAGACGGCCTCGGCATGGAGCTGCTCGACCTCTGCATCCCCTTGTTGGATGAAGGTGAGCTGACTGGCTACACCGTTGCCACCTATTCGCTGCAAGACATTTTGTCTGAGCTGGTTAGCAAGCAACTGTCCCGCGGGCAAGGTCTGTCCTTCACTGAGGCCGACGGCACGCGGCTGGCGATCTCCGGCACCCCCACCCGAGGCACGCGCATTTACAGTGCGCAGCAACTGCTGGACCTGCCAGGCACGACGCTGGTGTTGCGCTTAGACAGCTGGCACGGCACGCCCGATTTTTTCCCGAACGTGCTGACCGCGCTGGTCAGTGCCATGGCCTTGGCTTTGATCGCGGTGCTGCTGCTGCTGGGGCGCGACATGCGCCGGCGGCTGAAAGCCGAGAGCGACCTGGCCGAAGCGCTGGCGTTCAGGAAAGCCATGGAAGACTCACTCGTCACCGGCTTGCGCGCGCGTGACCTGCAAGGCCGCATCACCTATGTGAACCCGGCATTTTGTGAAATGGTCGGCGTAGACGCCAAGGAACTGCTGGACCACAACTTTCCCAGCCCCTACTGGCCGCCCGAACTCGCCAGCGCCTACCAAGACCGGCAAACGATTCGACTGGCCAGCGACAACTTGCCACGCGGCGGCCATGAGTCCATCTTCATGCGACGCGACGGTACGCGCTTTCCGGTGCTCATCATCGAGGCGCCGCTGATCAATGCCACCGGCAAACACACAGGCTGGATGAGCGCCATCCTCGACATCAGCGAGCAACGGCGGATCGAAGAGGTCTCGCGCACCAGCCAAGACCGATTGCAGGCCACGGCCCGGCTGGCAATGGTCGGCGAAATGGCATCGCTGCTCAGTCACGAGCTGAATCAGCCACTGGCGGCCATCTCCAGTTACGCCACTGGCTCGCTGAATTTGATCGGTGATGCGCGCGGCACAGACACGACGCTGAGCGCCGATCTCCGGCTCGCCCTGAAGCGCATCAGCGAGCAAGCCGAACGGGCCGGCAAAGTCATCAAAAGCGTGCACGACTTTGTGCGCCGACGCGACCAAGTGCGCGAGCCGGTGGCGCCGCGCGCCTTGCTAGACGCCATCATGCCGCTGGTCAGTCTGCAGGCCCGCAAGCTGTCTGTGCGCGTGGTGATAGAGGTCGATCCGGCCTGTGCTGTCGTACTCTGCGACCGCACCATGGTTGAGCAAGTACTGCTGAACTTGGCGCGCAACGGCATGCAGGCGATGCAAACGATGCAAACGGAGTTCAGAAAAACACACGCCCATGAACGTGTGCTGACGCTGCGCGTGAAGCCCGCGCCCGCCAGCGAAACAAACCGCTGGGTCGAGTTTTCAGTGACCGACCAAGGCGTTGGCATTTCCGCTGAAGTGGCCGAAAAGCTCTTCACGCCCTTCTTCACCACCCGCGCCGAAGGCATGGGTCTGGGCTTGAGCCTGTGCCGCACGGTGATCGAGCAGCATGGCGGCTACCTAGGTCACGAAGCCGCCAAGACACGCGGTACTATTTTCAGATTCACCCTGCCCTCGGGCCCAATGGCGGCCCAACATTCAAGCGAATTGTTGACATGAAAACCAGTCCCCACGCCACCGTTTATATCGTTGACGATGATGCCGGCGTGCGCGAAGCGCTTGCCTGGCTGCTGCGTTCGCGGCGCTTGGTCAGCGAGTGTTTTGACAGCGCCGAAGCCTTTGACGCGCACATCTCCACCATCCGCCATATTCGCGAACCCTCATGCGTGTTGCTCGACGTGCGCATGGGCGGCCAGAGCGGTCTGGCGATGTTTGAGAAACTCATCACCTACGGCTTGCTGCCGACGCTGCCGGTGATTTTTTTGACCGGTCATGCGGATGTGCCAACCGCGGTTGATGCGGTCAAGCGCGGTGCCTTTGATTTTTACGAAAAGCCGTTTTCAGACAATGCCTTGGTCGACCGCATCGTGCAGGCGCTGGCGTTGTCAGCCGAGGGCTTGGCCCTGTACAACCAGTCGACCGGCTTGCAAGCCCGACTGGATGGTCTGACGGAACGCGAACGGGATGTGATGCGTTTGGTGGTCGGCGGGTTGCCCAATAAACTGGTGGCGGACCAGCTCGACATCAGCGTGCGCACGGTGGAAGTGCACCGCGCCCGCGTGTTTGACAAAATGGGCGTCAAGTCGGCCGTCGAGTTGGCCAATCTGATGCGCAATGTCTAGTCGTCTTTGTTGTCTTTCTTTTGCGTTTTCTCAGCGTCGTCGTCTGGTTTTATCTCGCCGCCCTTTCTTCCTGAAAACATGGTCCACCACACAATGAACACCAGTATCAGCAAGGCCGCGAGGGCTTCGAGTAGCAACAAAATCATGTCAAATTTTTTCCGGTTAGCCAAGAGGATTTTCATTATCGGTGGCGCGCTATGGGTGACCGCCTGCGCTGTCAATACCCCGCTGCCAGTGGGGCCAGCACCGGGACAAAGCAGCCCGCCGCCCGCAGCTGTCAGCCAACCGGCTGCACCGGTGGCTGCGCCCGACGCGTCTGGCACACGGGTACAAGGCAAAAGCCGCTGGGTGCCGGTGCGCTGGACCGATTTACCCGGCTTTGAAAACGACACCTTGTTTGAAGCTTGGAATGCTTGGATCAAAAGCTGTGAGCGGCCAGGACCGGCCTTTGCGCCGCTGTGCCCAGAGATTCGGCGCCTGAGCATTGCCAGCATGGAGGAACAACGCGCCTGGATGATGTCGCGGCTGCAGCCCTACCGCGTTGAGTCGTTGAGCGGCGTGGCCGATGGCCTGCTGACGAGTTATTTTGAGCCGGTGTTTCGTGCCAGCAGGCAGCCTACGGCAGCCTTCGCGGTGCCGCTGTACCAGCCGCCGGCCGGTCTGGCCAGCCGCAAACCGTGGTTCAGCCGCCAAGACATCGAAACCCTGCCCGAGGCGCAAGCCGCCTTGCAAGGCCGCGAGATCGCTTGGCTGGAAGACCCGATTGACGCGATGCTGCTGCACATTCAGGGGTCAGGCCGTTTGCGCCTGACCGAGGCCGACGGCCGCCAACGGACGGTACGGGTGGCCTTCGCCGGCACCAACGAGCAACCCTACCGCAGCATCAACCAATGGCTGCTGGAGCAAGGTGTGAGCCGGAACCAAATCAACCCTTGGCCCGACGCCACCAAGGCCTGGGCCGCACAAAACCCGCAGCGCGTGTCGCAACTGCTGTGGAGCAACCCGCGCTACATCTTTTTCAGGGAAGAAGCCCTGCCCGAGCAAGACACCGGCATCGGCCCACGCGGCGCGCAAGGCGTGCCCCTGACGGCCGGTCGCTCGATCGCCGTCGACCGGCAAAGCATTCCCTACGGCACACCGGTCTGGATGACGTCCAGCGGCCCGTCCGTGCAGTTGCAAAAGCTGGTGCTGGCGCAAGACACCGGCAGCGCCATCTTGGGCGCGGTGCGCGCCGACTACTTTGCCGGCACCGGCGCTGAAGCCGGCACATTGGCCAGCAAAGTCAATCAACCCCTCAAGCTGTGGGTGCTGTGGCCGCGCTGAACGCTGTCCGCATTTTTTAAAAAACGAAAGCCACCATGCCCGCCACCGAACTCACCGTCACCTCTGCAGGCAAAGTCGGCGACAAAGAATTGCTGGTCCCGACCGGCGTCGAAGGACCGCTGCTGCCGCACGTTCAAGACTGGGTCACCGCCAAGCGCACCGCACGCATCCCGGTGAAAGATGTCAGCACGGCATTCCTGGTCAAAGGCATCAAGCAATGGTCTGTTTTTGAAGAAAAGAAGGGCTCAAAAACGGTGCGGACTGTTTTCAAGATCACTTGAGGTGTATTCCCCCATTCATGTGGCTCAAAACTGGCGCGCCAAGGGCACGGTATCGGGACTTGGGGCAGGCAGCTCTTCGTCGAGGAACTTCATCAGCTTTTCCAAACTGTCCGCAGAGCGTGAGCGCACGGCCGCCGGATCACAAGCGCTCCAGTCATAAAAGCCTTTTTTGGCAGACAAACCCGTCTCGCCGCTAGCGGACAGGTTTTGCAACACGGCTGCAGGCACGCCTGAATGAAACAATGACGGCACGATAGAGCGCTGCGCTTCAGCGTGAATCTTCAGACCGCTGATGTCTTTCTGCTGAATCAGCCCGTTCAGGCACATGCGGGGCGCGAGCAAGCGCCGAGCCGCGTGGTCGATTTCAGCGGCGCTCGCCACGCCCTCTTGAATCAGGTAGTAGGCCTCGTGCAAGATGGCATGCTGCAGGCGGTTCAGCAAGAATCCAACCGTCGGCTTGTACAGACGAATCGGCTCCTTGCCCGTCTTTCCCATCACCAAGGCCAGCAGGTCTACCAGCTCGCGAGGCGTGTCCAAGCCGGCCATGACTTCGACCACTCTGGAGGTGTCCGCCGGCATGAAGTAATGCAAACCGAGGAAGCATTCAGGACGCTTTAAATTAGCCGCCAGCTGGATCAAGTCCAGCCCCGAGGTACCCGTGGCCAAAAGGACTGGCGTGTTGGGGTAGGCTGCCTCGATTTCTGCGTAAATAGCTTGCTTGACAGCCGCCTCTTCGGCCACCAATTCGATCACCAAATCTGGCGCTTGGGCGGGTAAGTCAAGCACCATGTGCACACCCGGCAGGTGTTCAACGTCGGGCACCGGGCGGCGCGTCTTGACGGTGGTGTTGTAGCCAGCTGCGACGAAGGTTTTGGCAACGCCGCGGCCCATGACGCCAAAGCCGTAGATGAGAACGTTCTGAATAGGAATAGTCATGTGTTGTCCTGTTGAAGCTGCAGTCCTTAGCTGACGACGCCAATGTTCCATGGCACGAACTCGTGATCGCCAAGGCCCAGCTCTTCGCTCTTGCTCGGTTTGCCCGAGGCCACCAGCAACATTTCATCGAAGATGCCTTGTGCAACGTCTGCCATGGTCGC
>JABMMH010000118.1 GCA_013205645.1 Polaromonas sp.
CAAGGGTCGCAAGTTCGAAACTTGCATCTCCCACCAAATAAATAGTAATTTAATCAAGGGCTTACGAGAAATCGGAAGTCCTTTTTTAACGTCTGAGGCAAATGCATTGGCTGTCGGGGACACACTATAAGCACACGCAGGGAAGGAATGACGATCTCCTCAGTCCCACTAGATGGTTGCGCTGCATGTCAAATTAACGGTTGCCAAGTCTAGGCATTAGCAGGGCGAAGCCCTGCTAATAATCTGACCCGCACCCGCGCCGGACTGCAGGGAGCCCAGCGATGTCAAATACCGTTTTGTCATCGACATGGCCTCGCTGACACATGCGGCTAAAGAGGCATAGAGCCAGGTAAAAGCGTTTCAGGCGGGGCGTGATCAAGGCCATGGACCACGGTGAGAGCCGGTGAAGTTGAGTTTGGCTTAACTTTAGAGCTTACTGAGCTCCAACTCCACGGCCTTGTGTTTCTCAACCATGGTGGGTGATGGCTTACCCATGCGGCTGACGATCACCGTGGCGAGCCAAGCAAAGATGAAGCCAGGAATGATTTCGTACAAGCCCAACCAACCAAATTGCTTCCAGACCAACACCGTCAAAGCCCCTACGAGGATGCCTGCCAACGCACCGTTGCGCGTCATATTCGACCAGAACAGCGACAAGATGATGGCTGGCCCAAACGCTGCGCCAAAGCCAGCCCAAGCGTAGCTCACCATGCTGAGAATCTTGGCTTCGGGGTCGCTGGCGATGCCAATCGCGACCAACGCAATCGCCATCACCATGATGCGACCGACCCAGACCAACTCATCGTGTCCCGCGTTCTTGCGCAGGAACGTGTGGTAGATGTCTTTTGTTAGCGCGCTTGAGCACACCATCAACTGGCTCGACAAGGTGCTCATGACCGCGGCCAGAATGGCTGCTAGAAACAAGCCAGCGACCCATGGGTTGAACAACTGTTTGGCCAGTTCAATGAAGACGGTTTCAGAGTTGGCATTGACCGCCATGGCACCTTCCGGGTACATCAGAAAATACGGGATACCCACAAAACCAACCGCCAAGGCACCCACCAGGCACAAAATCATCCACGCCATGCTGATACGGCGTGCTGATGGAATGGTCTTCACCGATTCCGCCGCCATGAAGCGTACCAAAATGTGCGGCTGGCCGAAATAGCCCAGACCCCATGCCATCAGCGAGGCAATGCCGACAAAGGAGGCGCCCTTCATCATGTCCAACTTGGCGGGTTCGATCAAATCAGTCAGGGACTGCGTTGGCTGCAGGCCATTGATGATGACGAAATAGCCCAACACGGGTGCCACGATGAGCGCGGTGATCATCAACGATCCTTGAACGGTGTCCGTCCAGCTGACCGCCAGAAAGCCGCCAATAAAAACATAGGAAATGGTGCAGGCGGCACCGACCCACAATGCTGTTTGGTAGGGCAAGCCGAACATGTTCTCGAACAGGCGAGCCCCAGCCACCATACCAGAGGCGCAGTAGATGGTGAAGAACACCAAGATCACCACGGTGGTCAAGATTCGCAGCAAGTTTTGTTTGTCCTCAAAGCGATTTGAAAAATAGTCCGGCAGCGTGAGTGCATTGCCCGCCCGCTCGGTATACATGCGTAGCCTGGCGGCGACAAACCGCCAATTGAGGTAAGCGCCCATGGCCAAACCAACGCCAATCCAGGCCTCGCTCACGCCTGACAAGTAAATGGCGCCCGGCAGTCCCATGAGCAGCCAGCCGCTCATGTCAGAGGCTCCTGCGGACAGTGCCGTGACAAAGCTGCCCAGCTTGCGCCCCCCCAGGATGTAGTCGTCCAAGCTGTTGGTCTTGCGATAGCCTAGAAAGCCGATGAACAACATAACGAACAGGTAAATGCTGAACATGATCACGGTGGGATCGGTAAAGTTCATAGAAGTCTCCTTGATGTAAGGCGGGCGGGCTCAAAAATTGAAGGGAACATGCTGCAATTCGGTTGCGGGCTTCAGCCCATGGTCATGAGTTGGGCGTTACCGCCTGCGGCGGCGGTGTTGGTGCTGATACTTTGCTCGTGCATCAAAGCACTCAGGTCGTAGCGGGCACCCTCTGCGAGTTGTGCTGGCGTCAGACTCTCAATACGCAGGATGGCCCCTGGCCGCTGCGCGATGTGGCCAGACAAAATTTGCAGGGCATCGCCATCGCCCTCAAACAGCAGGGCGCTTAGGGCGGCTTCATGATTTAACTGTTCGTCGTTGTGCAGCTGTATAAACTTTTGAACCTCGGTTGGCAGGGCCGTCAGCACGCGCGATAAAACACTGTTTGCACTGGGCGCTTCAAGCCAGCAGGTGTTGCCGCTGGCCAAGGCCGCTGCAACTTGATGAATCAGCCCAAGCGCCGTATTGGGTACCGCATAAACAATGCCGCGCGGCAACAATTGGTAACGATTGGCCTCGCCGGTGGGGCCGGGCAGAGTGAACAGTTGGCCCAGCACGCTGAGGGCGCAGTAGGACTCGCAAGCCGCAAGGGCTTTGGCAGTGTCGCTGTCATGCCAGCCTGCTAGTGAGAGGAAAGCCGGGTCGGCCAGAGCGGCGCAGAGGCTTTGCAGGGCGAGCAAGGTGGGCTGCGCGGCAGGGTTGACCTGCATGTGCATGCCCTGAGTGGGGTTCATGGGCATGTTTGGCAATGCGGTCAGCGCTTGGTTACCCTGTGACTTACCCGCTTGCAGCAGGCGGTATAAATAAAGCGGACCCCCGGCTTTGGGACCGGTGCCAGACAGGCCCATGCCGCCAAAAGGTTGCACCCCAACCACTGCACCAATGACATTGCGGTTTACATAAACATTACCGACCAGTACCTTTTTCGTGACTTGGGCGATGGTTTCATCAATGCGGCTGTGCACGCCAAAGGTCAGGCCGTAGCCGGTAGCGTTGATGGCATCGAGCAACTCGCCCAGTTGTTCACGGCGATAGCGCAGCACATGCAAAACTGGGCCAAAGACTTCGCGTTGCAGCCGATCAATGCGGTCGATCTCAATCAGGGCGGGCATCACGAAGTGACCTTGGACGGCGCTTTCGTCCCGTGCCATGCGTGTGACGGGTTGCCCTTGCGCCTGCATGCTAACGATGTGCTGCTCTATCTGGGTCTGCGCTTTTTCATCAATCACGGGGCCCACATCGGTGTGCATGCGGTCCGGATTGCCCATGACCCATTCGCGCATGGCCTGTTTGATCATGTCGACCACGCGGTCGGCCCCATCTTCCTGAATGCACAGCAATCGCAGCGCCGAGCAGCGTTGGCCGGCAGAGTCAAAGGCCGAGAGCAGCACGTCCCCTACGAGTTGTTCGGCCAGTGCTGACGAGTCTGCCACAAGGGCGTTCTGGCCGCCGGTCTCGGCAATCAGCGGTATGCAGCGACCTTGAAGGCTAAGCCGTTTGGCCAACGTCTGAGCAATCATGCGGGCCACTTCGGTCGAGCCGGTGAACATCACGCCCGACACCAGCGGATGTTCTACCAGCGCGGAGCCAACGTGTTCACCGTTGCCTGGCACCAGTTGCACGGCGTCTTGCGGAACGCCCGCTTCGAGCAGAATTTTGACCATGACATCTGCGATCAGCGGAGTCTGCTCGGCTGGCTTGGCCAAGGCACAGTTGCCGCTGGCCAGCGCAGCGGCCACTTGGCCTGTGAAGATGGCGAGCGGAAAATTCCAGGGGCTGATGCACAGCACCACCCCGAGCGGTCGGTTCAAATCATTGTCAAAGGTGGCTTCTACCTGAGCGGCGTAGTAGCGCAAAAAGTCCACCGCCTCGCGTACTTCTGCAATCGCGTTAGGCAGCGACTTGCCCGCTTCCCGCACGATCAGGCCCAGCAGGCTTTGCATGCGCTGCTCGAGGATGTCTGCGGCGCGTTTTAAGCAGGCTGCGCGTTCTTGTGGAGGTGTGCCTTGCCAGATTTGAGCGGAGCTACTGGCGCGTTGAACGGCCAACTCGACCTCTTGCAAAGTAGCCGGACGTACCCAACCCACTTGGTCGCGCGTGTCGGCAGGATTCAAGATTTTTTGCCAACCGTCATCGGCACTGTATGTTGCAGAGTTGGTGATGTCGGCAACGCTGGCCGTTGCCGCATACAGGGCTTGAGTGCTGCGCAGCAGGCCTGCGGCGAGCGAGGCCAATTGCTGCTCGTGAGAGAGATTCATGCCCGAAGAATTCTGGCGCGATTGCTCGCCTAGGTCTGCAAACATATGCCGTGGGAGCGGTATTTTCGGATGCGGTGCGCCGAGTTGTCCGGTCTCGGTTTCAATGTGACGCGCTTCCAGTATTGGGTCAACGACGAGTTCGGCTACGGGTACATCAGGGTCGCCAATTCGGTTCACGAACGACGTGTTGGCGCCGTTCTCAAGCAGGCGGCGCACGAGGTAGGCCAGCAAGGTTTCATGCGATCCCACTGGCGCGTATATTCGACATGGACGACCCAGCTTTCCGTCTGCGACCTTACCGGTGATCTGGTTATACAAGGGCTCACCCATGCCGTGTAGACACTGAAATTCGTACTGCCCGCTGTAATAGTTTTGCCCCGCCATGTGGTAAATCTCCGATACCGTCTGCGCGTTGTGGGTGGCAAACTGTGGGTAGATCGCATCGGGTGCAGCCAACAGCTTGCGTGCGCAGGCAAGATAAGAAACGTCTGTGTGGACCTTGCGTGTGAACACCGGGTAGCCATCTAGGCCGTCGACCTGCGCTTTCTTGATCTCGCTGTCCCAGTAAGCGCCTTTCACCAGTCGCAGCATCAAACGATGGCCGCTGCGCCTGGCCAAGTCAATCACATAGTCAATCACAAACGGGCAGCGCTTGAGATAAGCCTGTGCCACAAAGCCAATGCCGTTCCATCCTTTGAGTGACGGTTCAAAACACAGGCTTTCCAGCAAATCGAGTGAAAGTTCCAGACGATCGGCTTCTTCGGCATCGATGTTGATGCCAATGTCGTAATGGCGTGCCAGCAACGTCAGTTTCAGCAGTCGCGGCAGCAACTCTTGCATCACGCGCTCACGTTGGGCCCGGCTGTAGCGCGGGTGGAGGGCTGACAGCTTGACTGATATTCCCAGCCCTTCGTAGATTCCGCGTCCGTGCGAGGCCTTGCCTATGGCGTGAATGGCCTGCTCGTACGACTTCAGGTAGTTCTGGGCATCGGCCTCGGTCATGGCGGCTTCGCCCAGCATGTCGTAGGAGTAGCGGAACCCCACTTTTTCAAGTGGACGACTGTTGGCCAGCGCTTCGGCGATGGTTTGCCCGGTGACAAACTGCTCGCCCATGAGTTTCATGGCGCGGTGGACACCTTGACGGATCAGCGGCTCGCCGCCCTTGCCAATCAGGCGGGTAAGCGATGTTGCCAAGCTTTTTTCGCTGTTGGTCGCCGTCATTTTGCCCGTCAGCATTAAGCCCCAGACGGCTGCATTGACAAACATAGAGTTTGAGTTTCCCAAGTGGGAAGACCAGTCGCCATGGCTGATCTTGTCGCGGATGAGCATGTCACGCGTCGCGTTGTCGGGAATACGCAGCAGCGCTTCGGCCAGACACATCAAGGCCACGCCTTCTTGACTGGAAAGCGAAAACTCCTGAACCAACGCCTCAACCCCGCTGACGTCCTTTTTATTGCGCAGGACTTGCACCAATTGGCTGGCCACTTTTTCGATGGAAGCGCGTTGGCTTGCATCGGGCGTGTGCGCCAGTTGCACCAGCATCGGCAGGCACTCTGTCTCTGGTCGGTGCCAAGCGGCAGTGATGGCCGCACGCAGATCGGTCTGCGGTTGCACGTTTTGCGCCCAGTCCAAAAAAGGTTGCTCTGAAGGCATCGTTTCTTGGTGCAAGGCGGAATCGTCAGAGCCTTCTGTCAATGGGGCTGAGTCGTCAGTAGTTGCACCCAAAGTGGCAACCCCATTTAATTGACCTCGCTCAAGGTTCTCCACGTACTGTAAAACAGCTTGTTTGCACAACCAATGCGGTGTTCTGCCCAGCAAATTGGCGGCCTCCTTGATGCGGGTTCGCAGCGTTTCATCAACCTTGAGACCGAGCGTGACCGTAGACATAGTTGTGGCCTTTTAATATGTAAATTTAAATTATTATATTTTTGTGAAACCTGTAGCAAATAGAGGTTACCCTTAAGTGGGCCCAGAGTTTGGGAAAGCAGTTTAGATGGGATACTGTCGGAAGATGTGGGTGTTAATGCCGGACTTGGAGCCACCGGATTTCGATTATTTTTGCAGCGCCGACAGAGTTGCCGTCAGCTTTAAAAGGCGACCGGCTTCACCATCAGTGATGACATAAATAGCGCCATCCACGACTTTCACGTCTCGAATGCGCTCACCGAGCTCGCTGAGTAAAAGAAACTGGCTCTGCGGATAGCCGCCTGCTCGCGTGACGACACGAACAGCACGTTCTTTGAGAGCAGGCACCAATAGCGCCTCATGCCATTGCGGGAATTGCGCTCCTCTGTAAATGGCAAGCCCAGACGGTGCGATGGCCGGCGTCCATTGAAGGAGTGGGTCCGAATGGCCCGTGATCCGATTGTGTGGAGAGATTCGCGCAAATGAGTAGTCGATGCCGTCAGTGACCATGGGCCAGCCGTAATTGGCACCTGGGCGAATCAGGTTGATTTCATCTCCGCCACGAGCGCCATGCTCAGAAACGATGGCAACGCCTGCCATGTTGTCAAAAGCGATGCCTTGAGGATTGCGGTGACCCAGGCTGTAGATTTCCGGCTTGGCCTCAGGATTTTTCAAGAAGGGATTGTCTAAAGGCGCTTTTCCTTCACGGTTAATCCGGATGACTTTGCCTTGATGGCTTGAAAGGTTCTGTGCTTCTTCTTTGTGGTCCAGGCCATCGCCGACGGTTAAGAGGATCGTCTCGTCGGGCAGAAACACCATGCGTCCGCCATTGTTGCCTCGGCCGGATTTGGCTGTTGTCGTGAATATCACTTTCGAATCTTCTAAGCGCTCACCGACCAATGTTGCCCGCACCACATGCGTTCCGTTCAACGCTTCCGTGCCGTAGGCGGTCGTGAAAAACAAGTAACCATTTTGGCTAAATTTCGGGTCCACCACGACCTCCATGAAGCCAATGACACCGCCTCTGTTGAACACTTGAGGGAACCCTGTCAGTTCGAGCTCGGAGATCTGCCCGTCGCGTGCGATGGAAAGCAGTCGTCCGGCCATCAGCGTCACAAGATGACGGCCATCTGGCAGCGTTGCCACCGACCATGGTCGGTCGAGTTTGTCTGCCATGGTTTCAACCACGTAATCAGCCGTGCTGACCTTGGCAACGTTAGGCGGGCCACCCGGCGCCATGATGGCGAACGATGCGGCTGGCAGAAGGATTAAAAGCAGCGAGTAAACGTACCTGACTCGTTTGGTTTTGCTTGACGTGTTTTCTACGCGTGCTAAACGTCGTGCATGCCATGCATAGACAAGCGCACCGGCTGTCCCTGCCAGGCAGACGAGGACAAGGTCGAACAAGTCTCGCGTTGCGGAAACCAGCGCGCTCATGGGTGTCACGAGTCCCAATAGCTTGAAGGCGGCCCACAGTCCAGTCCATCCACAGACAGCAAACACAAGGAGTCTTTGTGCCGGTGTAACCCTGCGAAACAATGCTGCGAGGCCTACAGCGATCAGCATGCCGACGACAGAGATGCCGGTCATGATGGGACCAAACCTGACCATGTCCTCGGCTGTGACAAAGAGGTTTTGCACGCTCGAAGTTCCTAAGCCAAGTTTCGCCACCTCTGCAATGTTGACCTGCGTTTGGATGACGGATGCGACCGCAGCACAGACAAGCGCGGCGATGACAAAAGATAAAAGTTGGAATGGATATTTAGTCAAACTGAATCGCCCACGGCTGAACTAGGCGGCGGCTCGGCGAGATCGCGCAGGCTGATGGCGTCTGCGGTGGCATCCACACTGGCGCGAATTTTGGCGAGCACCTGATCCACTGACGCGGGTGCTGGCAATTCATCCGGTGAGAAAAAGCGCGCTTCGCCGACGCAGCGGATGGCATCGAGTACCTGTGTCACGCTGATCAGCGCGGGGTCGCGGGCGGGCAACAGCAGTGGCGGGTCGTCGGCGGTTTGCAGCAGCAGCCCGCTGCCCTGCAAGGCTGTCACCACAGCGCTCAGTGCATGCATAGGCACCCCAAGCTGCTGCGTGAATTCCGTCTGAGAAAGGGCAGGCTGGCCGGCCACGAAGCGACCAGCAACCCGGCTCATGATGGACAGGGCGAGTCGTTCGCGCACCCGAATGCTCAGGCGCGGCTCGCCGTTGCCTTGGTACAGGTACTCAGGGTGCTGGGTGTAAAACGCCACGCTGGCTCCAAACAGCAGCACCAGCCAGCTCACATACAGCCAGATCATGAACAACACCAAGATGGCGAAGCTGGAATAGATGGCGGCGTATTGCCCGGATGACGTGACAAAGACGGCAAAGAGCCAGCCCGAGGTCTGCCAGACAATGCCCCCGATGGTGCCGCCTATCAGGGCCGGGCCAAGCCGCACCCGCGTATTCGGTATAAAAAGGTAGACGAAGGTGAAGGCGGCAATGATGAGCAGATAGGGAACCAGTCGGCTAGCCAACTCAAGGACCTGACCCAGCGCCTCTACCGCCATCAATTGGCGCACCGTCTCAACGTTCATCACGGTGGCGGTGATGCCCAAGGCCGAGAAGATAAGAATCGGCCCGACCATCAGGACGCTCAGGTAGCGGCTGAACCGCTCGCCAAGGCTGCGTGGCTGCGGGATATGCCAGATGTAGTTCAGCGACTCTTCAATCTTTTGCACCAGCGAGATGGCGGTGTAAAGAAGCAACGCCAAGCCCACCGCGCCCAGCACGCCCACGTTGATGTTCTGAATGAACTCGGCAATGCGGCTGGCCACTTCCACACCTTGTTCGCCCAGCGGCTCCAGCAGCTTCACAAGCATGGGCTGGATCTGGTTGTGCACCCCAAAGGCCTTGAGCACTGAAAAGCTCAAGGCCAGCAGCGGCACGATAGACAGCAGCGTGGTGTAGACCAAACTCATGGCGCGAAGCGTGAGCTGGCCCATGGCCAAGTCGCGCCCAAGAATCAGCACGGTGCGCACCAGGCGCAGTGCGCCTTGGTGTCGGTCAGGCCGCTCTGACGCCTGCGGGCCCCAGATGAGGGCTTCCAGCCTAGCCACCAAGCCGGTGTTGAGAGGCGTCATTTTGTCACCTCTAGCTGCAGTTGCAGGGTGACGGATTGAGCGTCTGCGTCTGGCGCCCGTTGGACCTGACCGACTGACGTGCGTGCCGTAGAAATACCGTTGGTCTGGGTCATTTCAATCAAAATTGCGTCGCTGCGTTGGGCTGCCAGTTGTGCCAGCGCCTCGTTCGAGACGGACTGTTCAGCCATCAATTTATCGATCAGGCCTTGGTAGAAGGCGGGGGCCGGCGTGCCTGCTGCCTGCAGGTCGCGCTCTTTCAGGGCGGCCAGTACCGTGGGCGTGTAGCGTGTGTTGAAAACGATATCCACGGCCTTTTGCGTGCGGGCGTTGGCCGCGTCCACTGGACCCGGGTCTTCGCCGGGCACCAAGGTGAGACCCATGGCGGTGACGATCTCACGGCGCACCGCCAGTGACTTCAGTGCTAGCGTGTCGAAGGTCTCAGAGCGGGTGAGTGGCACCACCAGTTTCAACGTAGGCCGCTCTTTCAAAGCCCGCGCGATGGCCGCGAGTTTTTGGCGCTCTGGTGGTGCGAGAGAGGCCTTTCCGGGCTCGAAAATCACGCTATCCAGCGTTTTGTCTGAGTCGCCAAAAAGGGCGGCGATCGCTCTGAAGGGCGCCGTGACAATGCTGCCCAGCAGATTGCCGATGGCCTTGCCAATGACGGCGCCATAGTCGAATTGGGGATCGTTCAAGTCGCCGCTCACGGGCAGTGCAATGTCGATGACCCCATCCGAGTCAGTCAGGATGGCAATCGCCAGCTCCAGCGGCAGATTCAAGGCCCCAGGGCTTTCGACCTTCTCGCCCAGCACAACCTGCCTGAGTAAGACCTTGTTTTCGCCCTGCAACCGGCTGTTTTTGACCCGGTATTGCAAGTCCAGCCACAGGCGGCCGCCAGCGATCCGGTAACCGGCGAACTTGACGATATAAGGAGACAAAGAGGACATCTCCAAGTTGCTAAAGGCCATGTTGATCTCGGTCAGCTTCTCCGGGCTGAGCAGGCTGATCTGGCCGCCAATCTTGGCCGATCCATAGTCGTCGACCCGGGCATCCAATTGAACCTTGGCGCTTTGGTCTGGGGCATTGCTGACGCCCGTGATCACGCCCTTGAGTTCAAGCATGCGCGCGACAAACTGAGGGCGCATGCTCGCGTCAGAAAACGCCAGTGTGCCGTCGGCCACGCGAACACGCGCGATGCTGATGGGAAAAACGGCAGGCGGCGTGGCTGGCGGCGCAGCAGCAGACTTGCGCTTCAGGACATCGGTCAAGTTCACCGATTGGTCGGCGGCGATGAACAGGCGGCCCGACGGTTTCTCAATGCGTAGCTCGGCCATGTCCAGTCGGTTTGGGCTCAACGTCAGTAGCACGTCGTCAGAACCCACCGAGTCCCAGCTCAGGAAGGGCCGCTCGGGTGCGACCTCTTTCAGCAGGAGTTGCTTCACCGCCAGCTGGCCCTCGTAGACAAGTTGCGCACCCGCTCCCTGAGGGTCGCCATAGCGCAGCCGACCGCGACTGGACACTTTGCCGGTGGCGAGCTGTAACGCTGCAAACTTGGACAGATAGCTTTGCACTGGCGCCAACGCGATGTCGGTCATTTTGAGTTGCAGGTCGGCCACGCCGGTTGTGGCGTGGACCGTGCCATCCACCCGAAACGTCCCGCCGCTGAGCAGCGCCGTTTGCAGCGTCAGCTGCACTGGCTCATTGGAGCCGGTGTCCAGCCCCGTGACCTGTGCCTTGATCGGGCTCAGCTGCAAAGCCAGCGCAGGCTGCACGCTTTGGTCTTCGAACTTCAGGGTAAATTCGTCTAGCTGGGTTTGCGTCACGGCGAAGCGCCAGGGGGCTGAATTAGCCTTGGCTGGGCTGGACTTGCTAAACAAGCTGAGCAGGTTGAACTGCCCGTTCGCGTCCAGCCATGTGCGTGCATGGCCCTGCGCCAGCGTGAGGGTGTCCGCGCTGAACTGCTGCTGGTGCAACCTGCCGCCTGCCAGCGTCGATCGACCCAG
>JABMMH010000119.1 GCA_013205645.1 Polaromonas sp.
CGACCGGTTTCGCCGGTGGCGAACGGAGGCATGTTGTAGTGCAGCATGAAGCGGTCTTCGTAGTCACCGGACAGCGCGTCAATGCGCTGTGCATCACGCTCGGTGCCCAAGGTGGTGACCACCAGTGCTTGGGTTTCGCCACGGGTGAACAAGGCCGAACCGTGGGTCCGCGGCAGCACGCTGTTGCGGATTTCAATGGCGCGAACGGTGCGCGTGTCGCGGCCGTCAATGCGTGGCTCACCGGCCAGAATCTGGCTGCGAACGATCTTCGCTTCGATATCGAACAACATGCCTTCAACCGTGACGCTGTCAAACGCAACGCCGTCAGCCTTGAGCGCCGCCATGACGTCAGACGTCACCACGCGGCAAGCTTGCGTACGCGCTTGCTTGGTGCGAATTTGGTAAGCCGCTTCGAGCTTGGCCGCGGCCAGCTCATTGACCTTGGCGACCAAAGGCAGGTCTTTGGCAGGCGCTTCCCAGGCCCAAACTGGCTTGCCAGCATCACGCACGAGTTCGTGAATGGCGTTGATGGCGATGTTGCCTTGCTCATGGCCAAACACAATCGCACCGAGCATGAGTTCTTCTGACAGTTGCTGGGCTTCTGACTCGACCATCAGCACAGCGGCTTCGGTACCGGCCACGACCAGGTCCATCGTCGAATCTTTGAGCTGGGTCTTGCCTGGGTTCAGCACGTACTGACCGTCGATGTAAGCCACGCGAGCAGCGCCGATCGGGCCATTGAAAGGAATGCCGGAAATTGACAGCGCAGCGCTCGAAGCGATCAACGCTGGGATGTCGCCTTCGACTTCAGGGTTCAAGGACAACACGTGGATGACGACCTGCACTTCATTGAAGAAGCCTTCAGGGAACAGCGGACGGATCGGACGATCGATCAGACGCGAAGTCAGGGTTTCGAATTCGCTAGGGCGGCCTTCGCGCTTGAAGAAACTGCCGGGGATGCGGCCAGCGGCGTAGGTTTTCTCAAGGTAGTCGACGGTCAACGGGAAGAAGTCTTGACCAGGCTTGGCCACGGTCTTGGCGACAACGGTGGCCAGCACAACCGTGCCGTCCATGTCGACCAACACAGCACCGCTGGCCTGGCGGGCCATTTCGCCGGTTTCCATCGTGACCTTGTGCTGGCCCCATTGGAAAGTTTTGCTGACTTTATTGAAAATGCTCATTGTTTTGCTCCATATAAATCGGTTGCATGAGGCTGCAACCTGGGGCCCGGAGCGGGGCTGGCTGAACACGATGCCATTCCACAAAATGCCTTGCTGCAGGACTTTTCTTGTGGAATGACACAGCGCGTGCTCGTTTTGCCTTGCTCCGAAGTAAAAAACGCCTGAGCTAGTGAACTAACTCAGGCGCTCTTAAAGCTTGTTAGCGATTACTTGCGCAGGCCAAGTTTGGCGATCAGTGCAACGTAACGACCAGCGTCTTTGGACTTCAGGTAGTCCAGCAGCTTGCGGCGACGGCTGACCATGCGCAACAGACCACGGCGACCGTGGTGGTCTTTCGCGTGGGTTTTGAAGTGAGGCATCAATTCATTGATGCGGCCAGTCAGCAGAGCGACTTGGACTTCCGGGCTGCCGGTATCGCCAGCTTGGCGTGCGTTGGCTTGAACAATGTCAGCCTTGATCGATTTTGCAATCATGATGTTCCGTTTTTCTATGTGGGCTTGCGAACGAAGCAGTGTTCCCACTGTGGGAATTGACCGCTAAACGTCGTGTTTCTTTGCTGACCCAGCACGTAGCTAGAGCAGCAAAGCCTTGGATTATAGCCCAGGGTTCGGACTGATCTCAGCCAGCGGCCAGCGCGGCTTGACGTCAAAGGTGTAAGCCGTCTGCAGGTTTTCCAGCCCAGCTTGCAGGCGCATGCCTGCTGCCAGCGCAATCATGGCGCCGTTGTCGGTGCACAAATGCAACTCGGGGTAATGCACGCGGATGCCGCGCTTTAGGCAAACCGCATTGAGCTGGCGCCGCAGCTCGGCGTTGGCGCCCACGCCACCCGCCACCACCAAGCGCTTGAGCCCGGTCTGCGCCATGGCGCTCATGGATTTCTTCAGCAGTACCTCGACGATGGCCGCTTGCGTGGAGGCGGCCAGATCCGCTTTCCGACTCTCCAGCGCATCACCCAACTTTTTAGCCTGCGTCAGCACGGCGGTTTTCAGGCCGGAGAAAGAAAAATCCAAATCCCCACTGTGCAACAAGGGTCGCGGTAATTTGAAGGCGGCCGGGTCGCCCTGCTCGGCCATTTTGGCCAAGTGCGGGCCGCCCGGGTAGGGCAAACCCATCAGCTTGGCTGACTTGTCAAAGGCCTCGCCGGCCGCGTCGTCAATGCTTTCGCCCAGCAAGGCGTAACTGCCGACGCGGTCCACCCGCATCAATTGTGTGTGGCCACCTGAGACCAGCAACGCCACGAACGGAAACTCCGGCGGGTCGGCACTCAAAAAAGGCGACAGCAAATGCCCTTCCAGATGGTGCACGCCCATCACCGGCTTGGCCAAACTGGCGGCCAGCGAACAAGCCACACCCGCCCCCACCAGCAAAGCACCCGCCAGCCCCGGCCCGCGCGTGTAGGCCACCACGTCGACCTGCTGCAAGCTGCGGCTGGCTTGGGCCATGACCTCGGCGATCAGCGGCAGCACGCGGCGAATATGGTCGCGACTGGCGAGCTCCGGCACCACGCCGCCATAAGCCTGATGCATCTCAATCTGGCTGTGCAGGGCGTGCGACAGCAGCACCGGCACGCCGGCGCCCGAGGTGTCGACCAGCGCCACACCGGTTTCATCACAACTGGATTCAATTCCTAAAACGAGCATGGCAGTATTTTACGGGCGGGACCCTTCAGCTGGCTTGAATATTGCTAAAAATGAACATGTTCACGCGCCAAAAGCCGCCGCCCTCTTTGCGATTGGTCGTCATTGCGCCGGATTTATCGGGGGTCGACGCCAGCGATGCAGCCGCCTTGGCGCTGATTGAGCGCTCGCGCCAATTGCGCATTGGCCTGTTAGAGAGCGGCTTCAACCTGATCGCCACCCTGCCCGCCGACACCTTTTTGACCGAGCGGCTGGCGCAACTGCAACCCGACGTGATCATCGTCGATGCCGAAAGCGACGCCCGAGATTCGCTCGAGCACGTGGTCATGGCCACGCGCGAAGCCCGCCGGCCCATCGTGCTGTTCACCAACGACGACGACACCAGCCACGTCAAAGACGCTTTAGCGGCCGGCGTCTCCGCCTACATCGTGGCCGGACTGGAGCCAACCCGCATCCGCCCTATTTTGGATTTGGCGATGGCGCGCTTTGAGCATGAACAAGGTTTAAGGCGGGAACTTGCCGACGCCAAAGGCGAGTTGCAGGACCGCAAAACCATAGACCGGGCCAAAGCCATGCTGATGCAGCGACAAGGCTTGAGTGAACCCCTGGCCTACGACAAACTGCGCAAAGCCGCCATGGACAAAGGCCTGCGCATGGGCGAGGTGGCCCAACGACTACTCGACGCCGCTGACCTGCTCGGCTGAACCCGCCTAAATTGGTGCGGCGCACAAAAGCAGTGCGCCATACGCACTGACCAACCCTCGTTTCGCACCATCACGCCATTCAACGTGGTTGAAACAAGCGCGCAAACGCTGGCATAGCTTTTGCTCATACAACTGCATCGACGCATCACTTCAACGGCGAAGTGGTGAGTTCCCCGAACAAAGGCGTTCGTACCCAGCAATACATCACTGTGTCTGCTCGGTCCGGACGCCTTTTTTTGTTTTTTTCGACTGCTTTTCTTGTTCTTCACCACTGGAGTTTTCGACATGACTGAACTGCTGAAATCGTCTCTGACACGCCGCTCCGTGCTGCAAGCTGCCACGGTGGGCGCCATCGGCATCACGCCGGCGCTGCGCGCGGCGGTTTACGCGCAAGGCTCCGACGCCCCGGAAAAGAAGGAAGTCAAGATCGGCTTCATTCCGCTGACCGACTGCGCCTCGGTGGTAATGGCCTCGGTGCTAGGCTTTGACAAGAAATACGGCGTCAAGATCATTCCGACCAAGGAAGCCAGCTGGGCCGGCGTGCGCGACAAACTGGTCAGCGGCGAACTCGACTTTGCGCACGTGCTGTACGGCCTGATCTATGGCGTACACATGGGCACGGCCGGCCCTAAAAAGGACATGGCCGTGCTGATGAGCCTGAACAACAACGGCCAAGCCATCACGCTGTCGAAAAAGATCGCAGACAAAGGCGGTATCGATGGCGCCGGCTTGGCCAAGCTGATGGCCAGCGACAAACGCGAATACACCTTTGCGCAAACCTTCCCCACCGGCACCCACGCCATGTGGCTGTACTACTGGCTGGCAGCCAACGGCGTGAACCCGATGAAGGACGCGAAAGTCATCACCGTACCGCCACCCCAAATGGTCGCCAACATGCGCGTCGGCAACATGGACGGGTTTTGCGTTGGCGAGCCTTGGGGCCACCGCGCCATCATGGACGGTGTCGGCGTCACAGCGACCACCACACAAGACATCTGGAAAGACCATCCTGAAAAAGTGCTGGGCACCACCGACGAGTTCACCAAGAAATACCCCAACACCACGCGCGCCGTGATGGCGGCTATTTTGGAAGCCGGCAAATGGATAGACGCCAGCTTGAGCAACAAAAACAAGATGGCCGAAACCATCGCCGAAAAATCGTATGTCAACACCAGCGTCGACGTCATCAACCAGTGCATTCTGGGTCGCTACCAAAACGGCATGGGCAAGACCTGGGACGACCCCAATTACATGAAGTTTTACAACGATGGCGCGGTCAATTTTCCGTACCTGTCAGACGGCATGTGGTTCATGACGCAGCACAAACGCTGGGGCCTGATCAAAGAGCATCCAGACTACTTGGCCGTGGCCAAGCAGGTGAACCGCATCGACATTTACAAAGAAGCGGCAAGCGCCGCCAAAGTCAGCCTGCCAAAAAGCGACATGCGCAGCAGCAAGCTGATGGACGGCGTGGTCTGGGACGGCAAAGAGCCGAAAAAATACGCCGACAGCTTCAAGGTACGCGCCTGAGTTGACGTATCCCGCTTGGTTTGAATTGATTCACCCGAACAGTAAAAAGGTCTCGCCATGGTCAGTGCCGTCTTTCACAACCCGCTGAGCGCTGCAGAGCCCGCAAGCGCCAAGCCTGACTTTGTTGCAAGCAGCAGCCCGAGGCCGCAGCGACGCCGACTTGAACAATCTGCAGCGTTACCCATCGTCCATAAAGTCGGACCTGACGTCTCCTGGTTGTGGTCGGCTGTTTTACCGCCACTGCTCGGCTTGGGCCTATTGGCGCTGGCCTGGCAACTGGTCTCGATGGGCACAGCAGCAGCGATTCCGACGCCCAAGGACACCTTGCTGCAGGCGATAGCTCTTTTCAGCGACCCTTTTTACAACAAGGGGCCGAACGACCAAGGCATTGGCTGGAACGTTTTGTCCTCGCTCAAGCGTGTCGCCATGGGCTTTGGCTTGGCAGCACTGGTTGGCATTCCGGTGGGCTTTGCGATTGGTCGTTTTGCGTTTTTAAGCCGTATGTTCAACCCACTCATCAGCCTGCTGCGGCCGGTTTCGCCGCTGGCTTGGTTGCCCATCGGCCTGCTGGTCTTCAAAGGCGCCAACCCGGCAGCCATATGGACCATTTTCATCTGCTCGATCTGGCCCATGATCATCAACACGGCAGTCGGCGTGCAGCGCGTGCCGCAGGACTACATGAACGTGGCGCGGGCGCTGAACTTGTCTGAATGGAAAATTCTCACCAAGATTTTGTTCCCTGCCGTGCTGCCTTACATGCTGACCGGTGTGCGACTGGCGGTCGGCACCGCCTGGCTGGTGATCGTGGCCGCTGAGATGCTCACCGGCGGGGTCGGCATCGGCTTTTGGGTCTGGGACGAATGGAACAACCTGAACGTCAAGAACATCATCATTGCCATCTTTGTGATCGGCCTGGTTGGCCTGATTCTGGAATACATCCTGATCAAGATCGCCACCGCCTTCACCTTTGAAGAAGTCAAGAACTGAAAGTCCATCATGCACACTTCATTGAGCACCAAGTACATTGAAATCCAGGGCGTTGAGCAAACCTTCAAGACCAAAAAAGGACAGTTTTGCGCCCTGAAGGACATTGACCTGACCGTGGCCAAGGGTGAGTTCGTGGCGCTGATCGGTCACTCCGGCTGCGGCAAGTCCACCTTGCTGAATTTGCTGGCCGGCCTGACCACGCCGACTGAGGGCACGCTGCTCTGCGCCAACCGCGAAATCTCGGGCCCAGGCCCAGAGCGTGCGGTGGTCTTCCAGAACCACTCGCTGCTGCCTTGGCTGACATGCCATGAAAACGTCTATCTGGCGGTCGAACGGGTTTTCTCGAAAACCGACAACAAGGCGCAACTGAAAGAGCGCACCGACGCCGCGCTGAGCATGGTCGGCCTGACGACTGCGGCGCAAAAGCGGCCCGGCGAAATCTCAGGTGGCATGAAGCAGCGGGTCGGCATTGCGCGCGCCTTGTCAATGCAGCCGAAGGTCTTGTTGCTGGACGAACCCTTTGGCGCCCTCGACGGCCTGACCCGTGCCAAGCTGCAAGACGAGTTGCTGCAAATCGTCGCCACCACGCAGAGCACAGTGGTGATGGTCACGCACGATGTCGATGAAGCGGTGCTGCTGAGCGACAAGATCGTCATGATGACGAACGGCCCGTCAGCCACCATTGGCGAAGTGCTGGAAGTCAAGCTAGAACGCCCGCGCAACCGCGTGGCGCTGGCCGAGAGCACGCAGTATGTGGGCTACCGCAAAGCCGTGATCAACTTTTTGTACACCCGCCAAGCACACGTGGAAAAACAAAGCGCATGAAGACTTTGAATTGGTGCGCACCAACATGACTGTATTCACAGCACGCATGATTTTCAATGACAAACGCACCAATGTAGACTTATTTCCGCCCTGAAAACGGCCTCAAAAGCTGGCACGAGTTTCGCAATAGTGCGTGCAAGTCAAAAATAGATTGGATGTGCAGCATGGCGAGTTCTTCAGGCTTTGTTCGGGAATTTTTAAAAAGTGGCCATTCGCCCACGTTGTTCGCCGCATTTTTGTATTTTTCGTTTTCTTGCTGCATCTGGGTCTTGAACGGCGCCATGGCGCCTTTTATTTCAGAGACTTTCAACTTAAATCCAGCAGAAAAGGGCTTGATGCTGTCGGTGCCTATCGTCGCCGGTGCGCTGATGCGTTTTCCGCTGGGCTTGCTGTCGCAATACATTGGCCGTAAAAAAGCCACGCTGGTTGAGATGGGCTTGATTGCGGTGGCCATGATGTTCGGTTTTTTCTTTGTCAAAAGCTTCAATGACTTGCTGGCGATGGGTGTCTTGCTGGGCATTGCCGGCGCCAGCTTTGGCGTGGCGCTGTCGCTCGGCTCGGGCTCATTCCCGGCGCGCCACAAAGGGCTGGCGATGGGACTGGTCGGTGCGGGCAACGTTGGCACGGCGGTTTCGGTGCTGATTGCGCCGCCGCTGGCACAGGCCTTTGGTTGGGTGGCGGTGTACGGCATCGCGGCGGTGGCCATCAGCATTCCCATGATCGTCATGGTGATCTATGCCCAGGAGCCGCCTGACATTGACAAGCACGCCAGCTTCAAAGAGCACATCGCCTGCCTGTTTGAAAAAGACGGCTGGGCTTTCAGCTTGATTTATGCCGTGACCTTTGGCGGCTTCATCGGTTTGGCGACCTTTTTGCCAACCTACTATTACGACCAGTTTGGTGTCAGCAAAGTCCAAGCCGGTCAGCTGACCATGTTGGCGGCCTTCATGGGTGCCGCCTTGCGCGTGTTTGGCGGCTGGATTTCTGACCGCTTGGGCGGCATCAACACCTTGACGGTGGTGTTGGCGACGATCGCACTGACGCTGGTGGCCTGCGGCTTTGCCGGTCAATCTTTGACGGCTACGACGCTTCTGATCATTTTGTGTTTTGCCGCCTTGGGCGCAGGCAACGGCGCGGTGTTTCAACTGGTGCCGCTGCGCTGGCCGATGTCGACCGCGGTGGCTGGCTCAATGATCGGTGAGATCGGTGCATTGGGCGGCGGTTTGGTGCCCAGCACCATGGGCGTGGCCAAGCAATACGGCGGCAGCTACATGTGGGGCTTTTTCTTCTTTGCCGCCCTGTCGCTGCTGATGTTGGTCATGCTGCGCAGCATGCAACTGCGCTGGACCCGAACTTGGGCGGAAAAAGGCGGACGCGCGCGCAGCGCCTGAGCCGTCTCAACGCCTCACTTGGGCAAAAACAGCAACCAATAAACCAATAGCAAGTTCAACAACAC
>JABMMH010000120.1 GCA_013205645.1 Polaromonas sp.
GACAAAGAGATGGACGCCTTGATCACCAAGGTCCGCGCGCCTTATGAAGTCAAGCTGGCCGAAAAACTGGCCGTGACCGAGGGCACGCTGTACCGTCGCGGCAACTTCAACGGCACTGGCGACCAGTTGCTGGTTGATGCCTTGATGGACGTGCAGGGCGCTGAGATTGCGTTTTCCCCGGGCTTTCGTTGGGGCACCACGCTGCTGCCGGGGCAGACCATCACCCGTGAATGGTTGATGGACATGACGGCGACCACTTATTCGTACGCCACAGTCACAGAAATGACGGGTGCCACCATCAAGACGGTGCTGGAAGACGTTGCTGACAATTTGTTCAATCCAGACCCGTATTACCAGCAGGGCGGCGACATGGTTCGCGTCGGTGGCTTGCAGTACAGCTGCAAACCAAACGCGGGCATGGGCCAGCGCATCGACAACCTGCAGCTCAACGGCAAAGCCATCGAGGCCGACAAAAAGTACAAAGTCGCCGGTTGGGCACCTGTGGCCGAAGAGGCTCGCAGCCAAGGCAATGCGATGGTCTGGGATGTGGTGGAAACCTGGCTCAAAGCCAGCGGCGGTAAGATCGCCCCGCGCCGTTTGAACACGCCCAAGCTCAGCGGCATTGAACCCAACCCGGGTTACGTTGGCGGCACGGCGCCAAGCCAGTTGTAGAAAGTGCAAGCCCATGGTGAAGCGTTCAATTCAAAAAACTAAAGTCACTGCAGTCGAGCCTGACGAGGTTTTCGAGTTGGCTGCCGAAGTCTTTCGTGTGATGTCTGCCCCCATGCGGCTAAAAATTATCAGCAGCTTGTGCCAAGCTGAAAAGAACGTCAGTGAACTGCTCGCTGAGATCCACACCACGCAACCGAACATGTCGCAGCACTTGAACACCCTTTACCATGCCGGTGTTTTGGGAAAGCGTCGCGAAGGTGTGCAGATTTTCTACCGCATCATTGACGAGCGTGTCGCCAACCTCTGCCGCACGGTGTGCACTCAGATCGCCATGGAAACCGATGGCGTTGCGGATTCAATTTGAATTTCAAGCCAGCATTCTGTTGGCAAACGCAATATTTAAAACTAATGTTTGAAATATTTGTTGCTTTAAGTTAACATTAAAGTCCGCACGAAACTTCAGAAACGTCATGTAGCGGGTTCGCCATGAGGCGATGGTTACCCAGTAACCATTCACTAGCAGCCAGTCCTGCAAAACCATGCAACGCGATGAGTCGCAACGCATATCGCGATTACCCAAGGTAATTTTTCCTGACGCCTTCGGCGAAGCCCTTCTTTGGGCTTCGTTTTGCCGTTTGCGTAGCACTTGACTTGCGCCCGAAGCGGGCCAGTTCAAATTTAGAAAGAGAACCCACTTTGAAAGTCTTCAATAACCGCCTCATGGGCGCCCTGGTCTTTGCTTGCGCCACTACTTTTGGCATTTCCGCGCAGGCCGCCGTTCCCGAATCAAAAGAGACGATCATGATTGTTGACAACAATTGGTCGAGTCAGAAAGTTTTGGCCCGCGTAGCCCAACAACTGCTCGATAAAGTCGGCTACCAAACCCGCATCGTGCCATCGGACAGCCAGGGGCAATTCCCGGCCATGGGTCTGGGCGATCTCCATTTGCAAATGGAAATCTGGGAAGGCACGATGGCGCAGAACTTTGACCGGGAAGTCAAAGCTGGTCGCATGATCGACGTCGGCAGCCACGTTGCCACCACCCGCGAAGATTGGTGGTATCCGAATTATGTTGAGGAAATTTGCCCTGGCCTGCCTGACTGGCGAGCGCTCAATGACTGCGCTGAAAAATTGTCAGTCGCCGAAACTGCGCCCAATGCACGCTACCTGGCCGGTCCGGTTGACTGGATCAAGCACGACCCAGAGCGCATTGAGGCGCTGGACCTGAAGGTCACCGTGGTCAATGCCGGTTCAGCCGCCGCCTTGTTCGGCGAATTGAAATCAGCCGCCGCGCGTAAAGAGCCGATCATTTTGTTCAACTGGTCGCCTAATTGGGTGGGCGCCGCCTTTCCGGGAAAATTTGTCGAGTTTCCAGAGCACACGGCCGAGTGCGCCACGGACGCCAGTTGGGGCATCAACCCGGACAAGACGTATGACTGTGGTAATCCTGTCGGCGGCTACCTGAAAAAAGGTGTCTGGTCCGGGTTCGAGAAGACGTGGACCTGCGGCTTTGAGCTGGTTAAAAACATCAACTTCACCGGCCCCATGGTGGACCAAGCCGCTGCGATGGTTGACGTCGACGGCATGAGCCACGACGCCGCTGCCGCTGCCTGGATTAAAAATCACCCAGCCGAAGTGGCAAAGTGGATGCCGGCTTGCGCCATTTGATATGAGCCGCACCGTCAAAGTCGCCTGTCAAAACTTGTGGTTGTTATTCGGCCATAAGCCCGCTGACTTCCTCAAGTCTCAGCACTACGCCCCAAGCGATGAGGCGTTGGCTCAGGCTGGCATGGTGGCGGCCGTTCGAGATGTCAGCCTGGATGTTTACGAGGGCGAAATTCTGGTCGTCATGGGCTTGAGCGGCTCGGGTAAATCAACCTTGATCCGCTGCCTGACCCGACTGATCGAGCCCTCCGCTGGTCAGATCATGTTTGACGGCAGCGACCTGCTGGCGGCCTCATCAAGGGAATTGACGGATATTCGGCGTCACAAAATGGGCATGGTGTTTCAGCACTTTGGCTTGCTGCCGCATCGTACTGTGCTGGACAACATTGCCTTCCCGTTGGAGCTGCAGGGCATCGACCGTCCAACGCGCCTGAACAAGGCCCGTGAACTGATTGAAACCGTGGGTTTGGGGGGGCGTGAGGATGACTTTCCCCGGCAATTGTCGGGCGGCCAGCAGCAACGTGTCGGCATTGCACGCAGCCTGGTCGATGAGCCCGAGGTCTGGTTTCTGGACGAACCCTTCTCCGCTCTCGACCCGCTGATACGTCGCGAGATGCAGGATGAATTCCTGCGCCTGCAGGCCAAGCTGAACAAAACCATCGTCTTTGTCTCCCACGACTTCGATGAGGCCGTGCGCCTGGGCAACCGCATCGCGATCATGAAAGATGGGCGTGTCTCGCAGATCGGCACCGCCGAAGAACTGGTCACCGCGCCGGCCAACGATTACGTCGAACAATTTGTTCGCCACGCCCCCAAAGCGCGTTTGATCACGGTGCAAAAAATCATGACGCCGTTCGATGGCCATGAGCAAATATCTGGCGCCATCCTGCAAACCGATTTGCTGCAGGACATCGCCACCCGGGTTATCAGCGCAGACCAGGCCTTGCCCGTCACCGACCCCGAGGGTCGGGTGGTTGGCCATGTCGACAAAGAACAACTGGCCCGGGTCCTGTTCTGATGACGGACCTCGCCCTCAAGACCGGCATGGCAGGCTCGCTGAGAGCTTCGCTTCGCCTGCTCGGGTTGGCTCTGCTGGTGCTCCTGATCGTGGTGCTGGGCCGGGCCGCCAACGAGCAGTTTGCTTGGGTCACCCGCTACCCAACCGCTTGGATCTTTCCTCTGAGCGACTGGATCGCCACTTTTTTTGAGTGGCTGGTGTATGACTTGCGATTTTTCAGCGGCACAGGGCTTGAGTTTTCCCCCAGAGATGTGACGCGTGGTTTCGTTTCCCTGCTGAGCTACCCGCTCAGCTTCACCGAATCGCTTTTTTTCTCCGGTTTCAGTGACCGGATGCCCGCTTTGCCCTGGGTCACCGTGGTCGGCTTGGCATTCATTCTCGGCCATTGGGCGGGCGGTTGGCGCGCCGCATTGACCGGTGGTTTTGCGTTCTTGTACCTCGCGGTATTTGGCGTGTGGGAGGCGTCGATGCAGACCTTCTCCCTGGTCATCGTGGCTGTGCCGCTGGTGTTTTTGATCGGCCTGTTGCTGGGCATTCTGATGGCTCGCTACCGCCGGGTCGAGAGTTTGGTCACCCCCTTGTTTGACATTGTGCAAAGCATGCCGCCGTTTGCTTACATGGTGCCAATCGTGGTGCTGTATGGCGTCGGCAATGTCCCGGCGATCGTGGCGACGGCTGTGTTTGCGGTGCCGCCAGTGGCGCGTTGCGTGGTGCTCGGCTTGAAAGGCATCAGCCAAGAATTGATCGAAGCTGGTCTGATGATGGGTTGCACCCCGCTGCAGTTGTTGTGGAAAGTCAAAATGCCGGCAGCGCGCGCGACCCTGCTGGTCGGACTGAACCAAGGCATCATGCAAACCTTGGCGATGATCGTGCTGGCGTCGCTGATAGGTGCAGCCGGTTTGGGCAGTGAGTTGCTGACTTCCTTGCAGTCCTTGCGGCTGGGCCAGGCGTTGGAGCAAGGCATCGCGATTGTCGTGATCGCCGTCGCGCTGGACCGCATCAGCCGAGCCTATGCCTTGAAGCCACCCAACAACAGCCAGCGGGCACGGCCTGTTTGGCAGCGGCATCCGCACCTCTTGTTGGCCGGCTTGTACATGCTGATCAGCATCAGCTTGGCGCGCTTTCTACCGGCGCTTGAGGTGCTGCCGGCGGCGCAAACGCTGTCCACCGCAGCGTGGTGGGATGCCAAAATTGAATGGGTCACCATCAATTGGTACGACTCGGTGCAAGCTTTTCGCAACTTCATGCTGCTGGAAATTTTGATTCCGGTGCGTGATTTTTTCCAGTCCACGCCTTGGGTGACTTTCGTCGCCTTGGTCGCTTTGCTGGGTTATCGCTTGGGTGGCTGGCGCTTGGCCAGCTTGACCGGTTTGTTGATGTTGTTTCCGGTGGTCACGGGTTTGTGGCAACAAACCATGACCACCGTTTACATGATCGGTAGCGCCGCACTGGTCTGCATCGTCGTCGGGTTCATGGTGGGTGTGATGGCTGCGGGCAGCAAGCGCCTGTCGCAAGGGGCGCTCACCTTGTGCGATTTCTTTCAGACCTTTCCCTCGTTTATTTACCTGATTCCGGTGGTGATGCTGTTCCGGGTCAGCGACTTGTCAGCCATCATTGCCGTGTTGCTGTTTGCCGTGGTGCCGATGGTGCGCTACACCATCCTGGGCCTGCGCAATGTGTCGCCGCGCCTGCTAGAAACCGTCAGGCAGCAGGGCGCCACGCGCTGGCAAAGTCTGGTCAAGGTGCAGTTGCCGATTGCCATGCCCGAGATCATGCTGGGCATCAACCAGGTTATCTTCATGGCTTTGTTCATGGTCGCCATCACCTCGCTGATCGGAACGCAGGACCTGGGTGCCGAAATCAACGTGGCCCGCTCCGGGAATGAAACCGGCCGGGCGCTGGTGGCTGGACTGTGCATAGCGTTCTTAGGCATTGTGGCCGACCGCCTGATCGCCGCTTGGGCTAGGCGAAAGAAGGCTGAGCTGGGCTTGGTCTGACCTGACTCGACTCGCGACGGACAGCCGTGATTGGCTGGCGCTACTTGCTGCGACTTGTGAGGATCGTTCGGCACACGCTCTTTTTGCATTTTGCTTGGCTGCACCCGGTCATAAGCACAGCGGTCATTCCCGTGTAACCGTTCAGTGGCACAATAAAGCTTGTTTCTGAAGGCCCTTCCTGCCACAGTCGCATCCGCGAATCGGTCCAGCCGTGCTGCGGAAGGTTAATTAACAAGCTTTAACCAGCTAATGTTTCCCAAAGGGAAACGGAGGTCAGCGTTCATATGAGTTCCAATCCTCAGGCACCTGCGTCAGCAGCTGCGTCCGTCTATTCCACGTATCAAGACAATACCTATCTCTTCGGTGGCAACGCGCCTTACGTCGAAGAGATGTATGAAAACTACCTGGCCAATCCCGGCAGCGTGCCTGACAGCTGGCGCGACTACTTTGACGCACTGCAGAACGTCCCCGCAGCCGATGGCACAAATGCCAAAGACGTCCCGCACCAACCCGTCATCAACGCCTTTGCTGAACGCGCCAAAGCCGGCGGCACCAAAGTCGTCATGGCCAGCGCCGACGCTGAAATGGGCCGCAAGCGCACCTCTGTTCAGCAACTGATCGCGGCTTACCGCAATGTCGGTCAGCGTTGGGCTGATCTGGACCCCTTGAAGCGCACTGACCGCCCGGCCATTCCTGAGCTGGACCCGGCTTTCTATGGCTTCAGCGACGCAGATCAAGAAATCGTCTTCGACACCAGCAACACGTTTTTCGGCAAAAACCGCATGGCCTTGCGTGAGCTGCTGAACGCGCTGCGCGAAACCTACTGCGGCACTTTGGGTGCGGAGTACATGTACGCCACCGACCAGGGCGAAAAGCGCTGGTGGCAGCAAAAGTTAGAGAGCATTCGCAGCAAGCCCAACTTCACAGCCGAGAAAAAAATACACATTCTTGAGCGCTTGACGGCGGCTGAGGGTCTAGAGCGTTTCCTGCACACCAAATACGTTGGGCAAAAACGCTTCTCGCTCGAAGGTGGTGAGAGTTTCATTGCGTCGATGGACGAGCTGATTCAATCTGCTGGCGCCCAAGGTGTGCAAGAAATTGTCATCGGCATGGCTCACCGCGGCCGCTTGAACGTGCTGGTCAACACCATGCGCAAGTTGCCTGCCGACTTGTTCGCCGAGTTCGACCACACCGCCCCTGAAAACCTGCCGTCTGGTGACGTGAAATACCACCAAGGCTTCAGCTCTGACGTCAGCACCTCGGGTGGCCCGGTGCACCTGTCTTTGGCGTTCAACCCATCGCACCTTGAAATCGTCAACCCGGTGGTTGAAGGCTCGGTGCGCGCTCGCATGGATCGCCGCGCTGACCCATTGGGCAAGCAAGTGCTGCCGGTGCTGGTGCACGGCGACGCTGCCTTTGGCGGCCAAGGTGTCAATCAAGAGACCTTTGCATTGGCCCAAACCCGTGGTTATTTCACGGGCGGCACGGTGCACATCATCATCAACAACCAGATCGGTTTCACCACCTCTGACC
>JABMMH010000121.1 GCA_013205645.1 Polaromonas sp.
AGGCCTGCGACGACACGAATATTTTCATCACGCCGGGGTTTGAGTTCCGCGTGGTCGACCTGCTGCTGACCAATTTTCATTTGCCCAAAAGCACCTTGATGATGTTGGTCAGCGCTTTTTCGGGTTACGAGCACATCATGGCGCTGTACCAGCACGCCATTGAGGCGCGTTACCGCTTTTTCAGTTACGGCGACGCCATGTTGCTGCAACGCCGCCTCGCCTCAGAGACTGAGACAATCGCCACATGCTGAATTTTGAAGTCTTAAAAACCGACCCCGCCGATGGTGCGTACCTAGGCTCGTTCGCGCGCCGCGGCACACTGACCCTGAACCATGGCGTGGTACAAACCCCCATTTTCATGCCGGTCGGCACTTACGGCACCGTCAAAGGCGTGATGCCGCAGTCGCTGCACGAGATGGGCGCACAGATTATTTTGGGCAACACCTTCCATTTGTGGATGCGCCCCGGCCTCGACGTCATTGAGCAATTCGGCGGCCTGCACCGCTTCGAAAGCTGGCACAAACCGATACTCACCGACAGCGGTGGTTTTCAGGTCTGGTCGCTTGGCGAGATGCGGAAAATCTCGGAAGAAGGCGTCAAGTTCGCCTCACCCGTCAACGGCGACAAGCTGTTTTTGACGCCTGAAATCTCGATGCAAATTCAGACCCTGCTGAACAGCGACATCGTCATGCAGTTCGACGAATGCACGCCTTACGACACCAAGGGTCACATCACCACCGAGCACGAAGCACGCCTGTCGATGGAACTCAGCCGTCGCTGGGCCAGCCGCTGCGTCAGTGAATTCGACCGGCTTGAAAATCCGAACGCGCTGTTTGGCATCGTGCAGGGCGGCATGTTTGAAAACCTGCGGCAAGAATCGCTGGACGCTTTGGTCGAACTCGACTTGCCGGGCTACGCTGTTGGCGGCGTCAGTGTGGGTGAGCCGAAGGAAGAAATGCAGCGCATCATGGCGCACACACCGCACCGCTTGCCGGAGAATAAACCGCGTTACCTGATGGGTGTCGGCACGCCAGAAGACTTGGTGGAAGGCGTCGCAGCCGGCGTTGACATGTTCGACTGCGTGATGCCGACCCGCAACGCCCGCAACGGCCACATGTTCACGCGCTTTGGCGACTTGAAAATCCGCAATGCGCGCTACAAGGCTGACGAACAACCGGTTGATGCCACCTGCAGCTGCTACACCTGCCAAAATTTTTCACGCGCTTATTTGCACCACTTAGACCGTTGCGGCGAAATGCTGGGCCCGATGCTGAACAGCATCCACAACCTGCACTACTACCTGAACCTGATGACCGAAGTCCGCAGCGCACTCGACGAAGGCAGCTTCGGTGCCTTCGTGCTGCAGTTCAAGGTCGACCGCTCACGGGGAATCTGAGCGGTATTTGACCTTTTAGCGAATCACACCGCAGGCTGCGGCTCCGCAGCTGCCGCGATTTCGCGAGTCAGCTCTTTTCTGTAGCGATTCAGGTCCTGCACGGTTTTGAATTTTTGCTCCAAGAGCAAGCTCATGTTGTGCAGAATGCGGTCAACCACTTTGGTTTCCCACTCGGTGTCAAACTTGATTTGCGTGTCCAGCCAATGCTCTAACCACGCTGGGTCGGGCAAGCGTGACTGCACGGTGTCGCGCGGAAACAGCGCCTTGTTGACATGCAAATTGGTCGGGTGCAGGGCTTGCGCGGTGCGGCGGGCGCTGGCCATCAGCACGCCGACCTTGCTGAAAGCGGCCTTCGCCTCGATGCCTGATTTGTTGATCGCGCGCTTCATGTAACGCAAATAAGCGCCGCCGTGGCGCGCTTCATCTTGGCTGAGCTGGGTGTAGATTTGCTTGATGACCGGCTCGGTGTGCCAATCGCTGGCGCAGCGGTACCAATGGTTCAGGCGAATCTCGCCGCAAAAATGCAACATCAGGGTTTCAAGCGGCGGCGCCGGCTCAAACTCAAAACGCACTTCGTGCAGTTCTTCTTCAGTCGGCACCAGCTCCGGCCGGTAGCGGCGCAGGTATTCCATCAACACCAAGGAGTGCTTTTGCTCTTCGAAAAACCAAATCGACATGAAGGCGGAAAAGTCGCTGTCGTCCTTGTTGTCACGCAAGAACATTTCGGTCGCTGGCAAGGCCGCCCACTCGGTGATGGCGTTCATCTTGATGGTTTGCGCCTGCTCTTCGGAGAGCTGGGACGCATCGAAGCTGGCCCAAGGAATATCCTTGTCCATGTCCCAACGGACGGCTTCTAGTTGTTTGAACAATTCTGGGTAAAGCATAAGTAGTCCTCATGCGGCAGGGCCGCTTTAATTGCGGATTTTAGGCTCGGATGAAGATGATCTTCATCCGGCTGAGTCAAGTCCATCCCAAGCTTAGGCCATCGCGCGTTTGTTGGTTATATAGTTGATGCCTGTTTATCAATGTATGAACGCGTTCAAGCTCGAACGATGGTGCAAGCATGCAAAATCCAAAAAAATCTTCGATTTTCTTCTCCCTTGTCTTAACTGTGTCTTGGCTTTTCTTAGCTGGCACGGCACAAGCGCAAAGCCCGGCCGCAGCCCCTGCCGCACAGGCTTGTCCGGCCTTGTTGCAACAAAGCTTTTTACGCTTGCAGGACGAAAAACCACAGGAACTTTGCCAATACAGCGGCAAGGTCTTGCTGGTCGTCAACACGGCCAGCTTTTGCGGCTTCACCACCCAATACACCGGACTGGAAGCGCTCCACGCCAAATACAAAGACCGGGGTCTGGTCGTGCTGGGGTTTCCGTCCAACGATTTTTCGCAGGAGTCTGGCAGCAACAAGGAAATCGCCGCTTTTTGCGAAAACACCTTCAACGTGAAATTCCCGATGTTCGTCAAGTCTTCGGTCTCGGGCCGCACGGCCAACCCGCTGTTCAAGCAACTGGCTAGCACCAGCGGCACACCGCCGCGCTGGAACTTCTACAAGTACTTGGTCGGTCGCGATGGCGTCAAGGTCAACGCCTTCAACTCGACTGTTGAGCCGCAGGATCCGCGCTTTGTCAAAGCTTTGGAAACCATGCTGTCAACAAAATAAATACCAATCAGTCATAATAAGACTGGAAAGTAAATCCATCGATTTCAAACCTTAACGCCCAATCCAGAGGTGCCCGATGAGCTCAGCCACGTTAACGACACATCTGTCAACCACCCGGCCGCGGGTGGCCATCATCGGTTCTGGGATTTCGGGTTTGGCAGCGGCGCATCGGCTAGCCGGTGCGGCTGACATCACCTTGTTTGAAGCCGGCGATTACTTTGGCGGCCACACGCACACCGTCGACGTCACTCTGCCGGGGAAAAGCGGCCCTGTCACGCACGGCGTTGACACCGGCTTTCTGGTCTTCAATGAGCACACGTATCCGCAGCTGATCAAGCTCTTTGCAGAATTAGGCGTCGTCACAGCCAAATCGGAGATGTCGTTTTCGGTCAAGGTGCCGGCTTCCAGTCGCGCCAGCCAGAAACGCCAACACGGCGCGCTGGAGTGGAGCGGCTCCAGCCTGAACAGCGTGTTTGCGCAACGCGGCAACTTGCTGAACTGGCGATTTTTGCGCATGCTGCGCGACATCCTGCGCTTCAATCAACGCTGCACCGCACTGGCCGAATCCGGCGCAGAAGCTGCCATGCAGCAACCGCTGGCCGACTTCCTGAAACAAGAAAAGTTTTCAGACGAATTCCGCGACTGGTATTTCCTGCCCATGATGGGTTGCATCTGGTCTTGCCCTACAGACCAGATGCTGCAGTTTCCGGTGGCCACCATGATCCGCTTTTGCCACAACCACGGCCTGCTGCAAGTGGCAGACCGACCCCAGTGGTGGACGGTAGCGGGCGGTGCGCGTCATTACGTTGACAAGATCGTTGCCAACATCGCCGACAAGCGACTCTCAACGCGCGTGCATGCCATCAAGCGTGATGCTGGCGGCGTGCGCGTCTTCAGCGGTGGTCTGGGTTCGCACCAAGTTGAAACCTTTGACAAGGTGATTCTCGCCACGCATTCAGACCAGGCGCTGGCGCTGCTGGCGGAGCCAAGCGCCGCTGAGCAAGCAGTGCTAAGCGCTATTCGCTACCAGCCTAACCGCGCCGTGCTGCACACCGACACCAAGGTCTTGCCAAAGCGCCCGCTGGCCTGGGCCGCCTGGAACTACGAACGCGCGTCCGAGACGCAGCGCGAGTCAGCGCAAGTTTGTCTGCACTACCTGCTCAACCTGCTGCAGCCGCTGCCGTTTGAACAAGCGGTGATCGTTTCGCTGAACCCGGTGGCAGGCATTGACGAAGACGCCATTCTGGGCAGCTACAACTATTCGCACCCGGTGTTTGACCTCGCCGCCATCCGCGCGCAAAAAGAACTGCCCGCTCTCCAAGGCCAGCAGCACACCTATTTTTGCGGTGCTTGGACGGGCTACGGATTTCATGAAGACGGCCTCAAGTCGGGCCTGCACGCGGCCAAGGAACTGCTGCAAGACATAACGCTGGAAAGCGCGCGTGCAGCCGAACTGGCTGAGACTTCGCGGGCAGAAGAATGGCTGACTGCATGAACATGCCAGCGGCCAGCAACCAAGCCCTGATCGGCTTTGGTGAAGTGCGTCACACTCGGCTCAAGCCAGCGCAGCACGCCTTCAATTACCCGACTTATTTTTTGATGTTGCCGCTGCGTTCCATGCAGCGCCATGGCCCTGGTGCGCTGGCGCGCAATCGCCGAGCAGCGCTTAGTTTTCATGACCGCGACCACGGCGACGGCAGCCTTGATTGCCTGCGCTGGCTCGACGCCTTGCTGCAAGCCGAAGGCATCGCCGATGCGCAAGGTGAAGTCTGGCTGCACACCTACCCGCGCGTCTTTGGCTTCACCTTCAAACCGGTGAGCTTTTGGTATTGCCACACCACAGAAGGCACATTGCGCGCCATCGTGGTGGAGGTCAACAACACCTTCGGCGAGCGCCACTGCTATTTGCTGGACTCACCGCGCTACGGCCAAGAACTGTGCGCTGACAAAGTTTTTCACGTCTCGCCCTTTTGCGAAGTTGAAGGCAGTTACCGCTTTCGTTTCATGCGCAGCCTGCACGCCGGTATTGACCGCACAGTGGCCCGCATCGACCATGACGACGCCACCGGCCCGCTGCTGCAAACCAGCGTGGCCGGCACACTGGAAATCGTCAATCCCGCCAGCTTGCGCAAAGCCTTGTGGCGCTACCCGGCCATGACCTTTGGCGTGGTCGGGCGCATTCACTGGCAAGCCTTGAAACTCTTTTTAAAACGCGTCCCTTTTGTCTCCAAACCCAAGCCTCCAGAGCTTTTCGTGACACGATGAATTCAACTCAATCTTCTGCCTCAGCGGTTGCCCGCATCAACAACGCCTTGCTGCCCTTGCCGGCTGGTGCACCAGCGGCTGCACGCTCAGCCTTCAAGCTGCTGTCGCGCCTGAAGCACGGCACGCTCACACTGCAATTGCCTGACGGCAGCACGCAACGCTTTGGCTCAGGCGGCGCTCCCATGGCCAGCTTGCGGCTGAACAACTGGAACGTCTGCAGCGCCGCGCTACGCTCTGGCGACATCGGTTTTGCCGAAAGCTACATTGCCGGCGACTGGACCACGCCACACCTGACCGAGCTATTGCAGGTACTGGTCATCAACCGCAAAGAAGTCGAAGACATCATCTACGGTACATGGCTGGGCCGGCTGGTCTATCGCTGCAAGCATTTGCTGAACCGCAACACCAAGGCGAATAGTCAGAAGAACATTCACGCGCATTACGACCTTGGCAACGCCTTTTATGAGCTTTGGCTTGACGGCACGATGAACTACTCGTCGGCTATTTTTGAAACGTCTGAGACGTCGATGTCAGAAGCGCAGAACGCCAAAGTGCGCCGCGCCTTGGACATGGTGAAGCTGCAAGCCGGCGACCGCGTGCTGGAGATCGGTTGCGGCTGGGGCGCCTTGGCCGAGATGGCGACCACCGAATTTGGCGCCTCTATCGTCGGCGTGACGCTCAGCACCGAACAGTTGCAATGGGCCCAAGCACGCATGACGCGTGCCGGCATCGCGGCGCATGACGAAGTGGTCGAGGCACCAAATGCCAGCCGAGTCACGCACGACCTGCGCCTGCAGGACTACCGCGACATTGGCGTCAACCACGAAGCCGATCGCAGCTTCGACGCGATTTGCTCGATCGAGATGATCGAAGCCGTCGGCCGCGAATACTGGCCGACTTACTTCGCCACGGTGGCCCGCTTGCTGAAACCCGGCGGCCATGCCTGCATTCAGAGCATCGTCATTGCCGACGAACTCTACGAACGCTACATCGGCTCGACCGACTTCATTCAGCAATATATTTTTCCCGGCGGCTGCCTGCCGTCGCCGGCCATTTTCAAAGCGCAAGCAGAAGCGGCCGGACTTGAAGTGGTCGATGAGTTTTCATTTGGTCTGGATTACGCGCGCACGCTCAAGCTGTGGCGCGACGCGTTTCTGGCGCAAGAGTCACGGGTGCTTCAACTCGGGTTTGACAAAAGGTTCATGCGCATATGGGAGTTCTATCTGGCCTACTGCGAAGCGGCCTTCTCACAGGCCAACACCGACGTGGTGCAGTACACGCTGCGCAAACGTTGAGTCTCGCTTTGCTGGCTGGCTTCATCGCGGCCAGCGCCTTCAGCTTTGCCGCGCACGCGCAAACACCCGCAGCGGCGGCAGCGCCATCAGCCGTTGCGACTGACACACGCGCTGAATTCAAAACGCTGTTGCCGCAAGCCCAACGGCTAGGGCAATCGCGTCTCACTGTCTGGGGTTTCAAGATTTATGACGCGCAGCTGTGGGCTGCACCGGGCTTCAACGCAGACCGCTACGCCAGTCAGCCGTTAGCCTTGGAGCTGGCTTACCTGCGCGACTTTGACGCGGTCGACATAGCAGAACGCTCGATCAAAGAGATGCGCCGCAGCGCCACGATCACAGACGCACAGGCCCGGCAATGGCGCCTCGACATGCAGCGTGTGTTTCCCGACGTGAAAGCCGGCGACCGCATCATGGGCGTGCACCGCCCCGGCGTTGGCGTGAGCTTCTGGGTCAACGGCCAAGCTGGCGGCGAGATCCTTGACGCTGAATTTTCCAAGCTGTTCTTTGGCATCTGGTTGTCGCCTAAAACATCTGAGCCGGCCATGCGCACCGCACTCGTCGGGGGGGCCGGCTCTTGAACTCCGCCTTCGGTTCGCGTAACGGTTTGGCCTATGGGCTGATGGGCTTTCCGCTAGCTTTCGCGGCGCTGCCGCTGTATGTGATTTTGCCCAACCACTACGCTCGCGAGTTCGGTGTGCCCTTGGCCACACTCGGTGCCGTGCTGTTGGGTGCGCGGCTTTTTGATGCCTTCATTGACCCGGCTTTAGGCCGACTGACAGACAGACTCTTTGCACGCTCCACCGCCGCCATACTGACCTTGGGCGCAGCAGCAGCACTGGTGCTGGCGATCGGTTTTGCACTGCTCTTTTTCCCGCTGGTGAGCGAGCCCGGTGCACTGGTGATCTGGGCCACCGCCATGTTGATGCTGACCTACGCCGGCTACAGCGCGCTGAGTGTGGCGCACCAATCATGGGCTGCCATGCTGGGCGGCAACGAAGCGCAGCGCAGTCGCATCGTCGCGTGGCGCGAAGGCTTGGGCTTGCTCGGCGTCGTGACGGCGTCTGTGCTGCCGGTGCTGCTGGGTCTACCCGTCACCACCGCTGTCTTTTTTGTCGCCTTGGTGTTGGGCTGGTGGGGCTGGCAACGTTCGGTGAGACCGAAGACACTGATGCCGCACGAGCGGTCAGAAACATCCGCAACGCCAACTTCCGTCTGGCAACCCTTTCGCCAAGCCAGCTTCAGGCGGCTGCTGGCGGTGTTCATGCTGAACGGCATCGCCAGCGCCATACCGGCCACGCTGGTTTTGTTTTTCATTCAAGACAAGCTCGCTGCGCCAGCGAGTTTTGAACCGCTGTTTTTAGGCAGTTATTTTTTGTGCGCCGCGCTGTCAATTCCGTTGTGGCTGGCGGTCGTCAAACGCATCGGTTTGGCCCGCAGTTGGCTGGTCGGCATGGTGCTTGCCATGAGCGTTTTTGTCTGGGCCAGCCAAGTGGTCAGCGGCCAGATGCTGGCTTTCGCGCTGATCTGTGCGCTCTCGGGTGTGGCCTTGGGCGCTGACTTGGCACTGCCCAGCGCCTTGCTGGCGGGCGTGATCCAGAGCAGCCGCGCGCCAGCATCCTCTGGCCAACCCACTGACGCGGCGGACCCCGGAACCGGCGCTTATTTTGGCTGGTGGAGCTTCGCCACCAAGCTCAATCTGGCCTTGGCTGCGGGGCTGGCCTTGCCGCTGCTCGACCTCTTTGGTTACGCTCCCGGCGTGCGTGATGCCGCGGCATTGAGCGCGCTGGTGGTGGCTTACTGCGTCCTGCCCTGTGTGCTCAAAGCACTGGCCGCAGCGTCCTTGTATTGGCTGGTGATCCGGCCCTCTTCTGTTGAAAGTAGTTCATGAAAAAACGTTTGCTCCTCACCGCCTTGGTGGTCGCCGCCGGCATTGGCATGGCCGGTTGCGCCGGCCCGCAACTCAGCGATTACGCCCAAGAAAAACCGGTGCTTGACCTGCGCCAGTATTTCAATGGCACGCTAGACGCTTACGGCATTTTCACCGACCGCTCCGGCAAAGTCGTCAAGCGCTTCACGGTCGTCATGACCGGTTCGTGGCAAGGCCCACCCGGCCAAGAAATCGGCATGCTCGACGAGGTCTTCACCTACTCGGACGGCACCACCGACCGCCGCGTTTGGACGCTCAAACGCCAGCCAGATGGCCGTTACACCGGCACTGCCGGGGATGTCGTGGGCGAAGCCAACGGCCAAGAAAGCGGCAACACCTTTCGCTGGGGTTACACGCTCAATCTGCCCGTCGATGGCCGCATCATCGAGGTCCAATTTGACGACTGGATGTACCTGATGACGGACAAAGTGATGCTCAACAAAGCCGCCATGAGCAAGTTCGGCATTCATCTGGGCGAGGTCACACTGTCCTTCGTCAAGCGCTGAACAGTCGACACAAAGCCATGAGTTTCAACCCCCCCTTCACCGACTGGCGTGGCAAATCCGTCTGGCTCGTTGGAGCCTCCAGCGGCATCGGCGAAGCCACGGCCGCAGCCTTGCATGCCGCCGGCGCACGCGTCTTTGTGTCAGCCCGCAACGCAGACGCTCTCGCCCGCTTCGTCGACGCCCACCCTGGCGCCGTGGCGGTGCCGCTGGATGCCTCTGACCCCGACGCCGTCAAGGCAGCCGCAGAAACCGTGCAACAGGCCGGCCCGGTCGATCTGCTGATGTACTGCGCCGGTTACTACAAGCCAGTCCGTGCGGACGACTTTGACCTGAGCGAAATGCTCAAACACCAGCAGGTCAATTACCTCGGCGTGCTGTACGTGCTGGACGCCATACTGCCGCACTTTTTGCAGCGTCAAGCCGGCCACATCAGCATCGTCAGCAGCGTCGCCGGTTACCGCGGTTTGCCAAAAAGCTTGGCGTATGGCCCGACCAAGGCCGCGCTGATCAACTTGGCTGAAGCGCTGTACATTGACCTGAAGGCCAGCGGTATTGGCGTCAGTGTGATCAACCCAGGTTTTGTCAAAACGCCGGCCACAGCCAACAACGACTTCCCGATGCCCGGCTTGATGACGACAGACCAAGCGGCGACTGAAATCTTGGCCGGTTGGCGCAAAGGCGCCTTTGAAATCGATTTTCCGAAACGCTTCACGCTGTGGATGAAAACGCTGCGCATCTTGCCCTATGCTGCCTATTTCGCCGTCACCAGCCGTCTCGTCAAAAGCGCAGCCGACGACGCCAACCACACCAGCCGCAATCCGTGAAGACGGTGAACCGATGACGCCTAACGCCGCCGACACGACTTTTCAGCCCTCTGCCGAGCGTTTGGCTGTGGCCAGAATTGTGGATTTTTTTGAGGCCTTGCAGCCTGACGACGTGGCGCGCATGGGTGCGTTTTACACCGCAGAGGCTGGGTTCAAAGATCCGTTCAATGAGGTTCACGGACTGGCTGAAGTGCAGCGCATTTTCAGCCACATGTATGTGGCTCTGAATCAGCCGCACTTTGTGGTGACCGGCCAATTGGTCGACGGTGCGCAGTGCTTTTTGACTTGGAATTTCGTTTTTCGCTTCAAGCGTTTTAGCCCGGACGTCTGGCAAACCGTCCGTGGTGGCTCGCACTTACAGCTCAACGCTGATGGCTTGATCGCCTCACACCGCGACTACTGGGATGCCGCTGAAGAACTGTATGAAAAACTGCCGGTCGTCGGCAGCTTGATGCGCTGGCTGAAAAGCCGGGCGAATCAGTGAACCGCTCAACCCGGATTCGTTTCAATGAAGCTGCTGCGCTGCACCAGCTTTTCTTGCAAACGAGTTAAGTTGGGATGACGCGCACGCCAATCAATGGCGCCAAAACGCAGGTCCAGATAACCCAGCGCACAGCCCGTGGC
>JABMMH010000122.1 GCA_013205645.1 Polaromonas sp.
CGGCAATTGTTGAAAAACGTCTTTGCAGAATCCATTGATGATCATGGAGACCGCCGCTTCAGCGCTGATACCGCGCTGGGCAAAATAAAACAGCTGGTCTTCGCCGATCTTGGAGGTCGAGGCCTCGTGTTCGACCTGGGCGGTCGGGTTGCGCACCTGGATGTAAGGAAAGGTGTGGGCGCCCGACTTGTCGCCTATCAGCATGGAATCGCACTGCGAATAATTGCGTGCGCCGGTGGCTGTGGGAGCCACTTTGACGAGGCCGCGGTAGCTGTTGCTCGACTGCCCGGCGGAGATGCCCTTGCTGACGATGGTGCTGCGGGTGTTCTTGCCCAAGTGGATCATCTTGGTGCCGGTGCCCGCCTGTTGGTGGTGGTTGGTCACCGCCACCGAATAGAACTCGCCGACAGAGTTGTCGCCGCGCAAAATCACCGAAGGGTACTTCCAGGTGATGGCCGAGCCGGTCTCGACTTGTGTCCAAGAAATGCGTGAGTTCACGCCCTTGGCGAGACCGCGCTTGGTGACAAAGTTGTAGATGCCGCCGACGCCGTTTTCGTCGCCTGCGTACCAGTTCTGCACGGTGGAGTACTTGATGTCGGCGTTGTCCAGCGCCACCAGCTCGACCACGGCGGCATGCAGCTGGTTGCTGCTGAACGCGGGTGCCGTGCAACCTTCGAGGTAAGACACCGAAGCGCCCTCTTCGGCCACGATCAGCGTGCGCTCAAACTGGCCCGACTCCTCGGTGTTGATGCGAAAGTAAGTCGACAAATCCATAGGGCACTTGACGCCCTTGGGGATGAAGCAAAACGAGCCGTCGGTGAACACCGCTGAATTGAGGGCAGCATAGTAGTTGTCGCCCGTAGGAATCACCGTGCCCAGGTATTTTTTCACCAGCTCCGGGTGTTCTTGTACGGCCTCAGACATCGAGCAAAAAATGATGCCCACCTCCGCCAGCTTGGCTTTGTAGGTGGTGGCCACCGACACGCTGTCAAAAATCACATCGACCGCCACGCCGGCCAGCGCCATGCGTTCGTGCAGTGGCACACCGAGTTTTTCAAAGGTGCGCAGCAACTCGGGGTCGACCTCGTCCATGCTGCTGAGCTTGGGCTTTTGCTTGGGCGCAGCGTAGTAGCTGATGGCCTGAAAGTCGATCTTCGGGTAATGCACGTTGGGCCAAGTGGGCTCGGTCATTTTCAGCCAAGCTTGGTAGGCTTGGAGGCGGAAGTCGAGCAACCACGCGGGCTCGTTTTTCTTGGCAGAAATCATCCGAATCGTGTCTGTGCTCAATCCCTTGGGCGCGACGTCGGATTCGATGTTGCTGACAAACCCGTGCTTGTATGGCTGGTTGACGAGTTGCTGCAGGAGTTCACTCATAGGGCTTCTCCCACAGGGCTTGGTTTTTTCTTGACGTTGAAGCTCTCGCCGCAGCCACATTCGCTGTCGACATTTGGGTTGTCGAACTTGAAGCTTTGCTTGAGTCCTTCGGTGACGAAGTCGATGCGCGAACCGTCCAAATATTCAAGGCTGGCGGCATCGATAGCGATGCGTGCACCGTGCGACTCGAAGCTGTGATCGTTCGGTCCAAGCTCGTCGATGAGGTCAAAGGTGTGCGCTAGACCTGTACAGCCCACCTTTTTGACGCCGATGCGCAGGGCAATGCCCTTGCCGCGCTTTTCTAGCTGACGCTGAATCTGCAGCGCTGCGTTTTGGGTCAATGTCATGGTCATTGGTCGAACTCCTGTGTTGCTGTCGGGAGGTATGTCCCTAGCGGGGAAGTAGATTCCCGACTAATTTAGTCAACTATAGATACTAATGCTAAGTTAGTCAACCGCAGGCTCATTGCCATTGGCGAGTCAGGGGTACTTGCTGAGGTGGCGCGCTGACGGCAAGTTGCCGTGGACGCATCAAGGCAGACCATGTTTTCGCTGGCGCCATGCCGACACCGGCTGTTGGCGTTCCTGTCTGCACGCAGAAGAAGCTATTAAAAATTACAAGCAGAAGCACAGTTGTTGCGCCTTGCAAATGACGTAAAAAATGAATTTTGAATTTTTTCTGAAACACCCTTATTCACCCGGGCGGAACCTCAAGGTACTGATCGTTAGCCTGCTGACGGTGACCTGTATTTCTGTTTTGTTGCTCGTCACCGGCCTACCCACCCACGGTGAACTTTCTGCGATTGAGTTGACGCAGTCAGTCTTGTTGTTGCTAGCGTGCGTGGCTCATTGCAAGCGAGCTTATCCATTGCCATCAGCCTCGCTGGCGCGCTTGATTCATATGGGCCTAGCTTTGTTGACCTATTCTTTTTTGTTGCGTGAACTGCCGATTCATGAATTCGGCGGCCCGCAAATTGGCCCGACACTGCAAACAACCCTGAGGCTTATAGGCGTTGCCTTGTGGGTGGTCGTTCTGTTGAAACTTCTGCGGCAGATCAAACCCATTTTTGCCGAAAAATGGGCCGTTCTGGCCCTGCCAGTGATGAGTTTGACGGTGCTGGGCTGCCTGATGTACACGGCTTCGTGGCCATTTGACAAGGCGGTATTTGCTTCTCTATCGCCTGTGCTGTCTGCGTTCATAGAAGAGGTCATCGAACTCAATGCCTGCATCCTCCTTTTCTCGGCATCGCTGGCCAAGTCGTCCATGCTGAACAGTACGCCCTTGAGCCAGGCCATGGCGCCAGAGTCACAGGCAAGCTGAGTTGACGGCTGACGATACAACTCCCCGACAGCGGTTGAGTCATGCGGCACAATTTCCGCATGACCAGCCCCCGCCACAGCGCCCTTGACCTGCTATCCGTTGTTGGCGAACATGACCTCGCTCTGGCAACGCCCAAGCTGGCTGACTCAGAGGCAAGTCGGGTCTCAGGCCAATTCCGTCCCCGCATCACCCTGCAAACCTTGGACCGTGGCCATGGGCTCCTAGGCCTGAAACCCCAAGGGAAGCTCGGTCCCCGCGGTGACAGCGTGACGCTGGCCCAGTTCGACTGGACTTATCAGACTGAGGCGGCCGATCGCTGGCAAACGCCAGCCCCAACGTCCATCCTGAACAGCCGTCCGCCGGCGACTCAACTGCTGTTCGATAGCGGAGGCACAGAGGTGCAGATGCAGCGTGATCTGGCCGCTGAAGCCGATGCCATGGATCTGGTCTGGGAGCTGGGCTTTGTACCCTTGGAAGCAAGTACTTTTCAATGGCGCAGTGACAAGCACAGCCCCGCGCTCGGCTCGGTCTGGACGCTGCCGCAAGAAGCATTTTTTGGGGAATTCTGGGCCGACCAAATACCGCGGTTGCAGGCCAAAGGTTGGGCTGTGGTGGTGCAACCCGGCTTTGCCCATGAAAGCGTGACCGTGCAACGCTGGAAGCTGGTGGTCAGCCACGACACCGGTGAAGTGCTGAGCAAGGAACTGGACAGTCTTCAGGTTAAACCCGCGCGCGGTGCAGGCAAGCTGGAGCTCCCCAAACGCGAAGGCGCTTGGCTACTGAGCTTGGGCATCGAGATTGACGGCCAAACGCTGGACCTGGCCCCGATGCTGGCCGACCTGCTGCGCCGAGATGCCCGCTGGCTCAACGCGGCGCAAATTGCCGCTATCGACGACTTGGCCATCGTGTCTTTGCGCGCGCCGGGTGGCAAGCGCATCGATGCGCCAGCCGCGCCACTGAAAGCCATCGTCGGATCGATGTTGGACTTGCTGACAGACCCGCTTCGCAACCCACATCAAGCCTCACTTCGTCTCGGCGCATGGGAAGCGCGCCGGCTCGATGCCTTGCGTGCCAGCCTGCTGGAGACGCACCGCGTGGGCCCGCACAACACCTGGCAACTCGAGGGTGATCTGGGCTTGGCAAGCTTGGCCAAACGTTTGAAAGTCTTGAGTGCGCCACAACCGGTGGTGGCCCCCGAAGGCCTGCAAGTGCAACTGCGTCCGTACCAGTTAGAAGGGCTGGCCTGGCTGCAATACCTGCGCGCACAAAGCTTGGGCGGCATACTGGCCGACGACATGGGCTTGGGCAAAACCGCGCAGGCATTGGCCCATGTCTTGACTGAAAAGAACGCTGGCCGACTCGATCTGCCGGTGTTGGTGGTGCTGCCGACATCCCTCATCTTCAACTGGCAGGCTGAAGCCAAACGCATGGCACCCGACCTGCGCTTGCTGACTTTACAAGGGCCGCAGCGTGAAGCACTGTTTGAACAAATGCAGACCCACGACTTGGTGCTGACCACTTACCCGCTGTTGTGGCGCGACACAGAGGCACTGGCCGCACAGCACTTTCACTTGGTGATTTTGGACGAAGCGCAGATGGTGAAAAACGCCGGTAGCCTCAGCGCCCGCGCCCTGCGCCGACTGCAGACCCGACACAGCGTGTGCCTGACCGGCACACCGATGGAAAACCATCTGGGCGAGTTATGGGCACAATTTGACTGGCTGATGCCAGGCTTTTTGGGCGACGCCCGCCACTTTGCCGCTCAGTGGCGCAAGCCGATCGAAGAAAACGGCGAAACCTTGCGCGCAGCATTGCTGGCGCAACGCGTGCGTCCCTTCGTCCTGCGCCGACGCAAACAAGACGTTGCCAGCGAACTGC
>JABMMH010000123.1 GCA_013205645.1 Polaromonas sp.
CCTCTGAGGTCGTCTCAATGGATGACTCCATTGAAGTGGCCCTGCGGCGCAAAAAAGACTCTTCTATGCGCGTCGCTGTGCAGCAGGTCAAAGATGCTGCTGCCGATGCAGCTGTGTCGGCGGGCAACACTGGCGCGCTGATGGCGATTTCACGCTACGTGCTGAAAACGCTGGACGGCATTGACCGCCCAGCCATCGCCACCCAACTTCCAAATGCCGCAGGCGGCGCGACCACCGTGCTTGACTTGGGCGCTAACGTCGATTGCAGCGAGCAGCATCTGTTGCAGTTTGCGGTGATGGGTTCGGCCTTGGTGTCCGCCGTGTCTGGCGTGTCGGCGCCCAGCGTTGGCTTGCTCAATATTGGCGAAGAGGCCATCAAAGGCAGCGAAGTCATCAAAAAAGCCGGTGAACTGCTGCGGTCTGCGGCGCAATCGGGTGATTTGAATTTCTTCGGCAACGTCGAAGGCAACGATATTTTCAAAGGCACCACCGACATCGTCGTGTGCGACGGCTTTGTCGGTAACGTGGCATTGAAAGCCAGCGAAGGCTTGGCCGGCATGATTGGCGGCTTCATCAAGGTTGAATTTTCGCGAAATATTTTCACCAAAATGGCGGCATTGGTCGCTTATCCGGTGTTATCTGCATTTAAAAAGCGCGTTGACCATCGTCGTTACAACGGCGCTGCCTTGCTCGGTCTGCGTGGTCTGGTGTTTAAGAGCCACGGATCGGCAGACGCGTTCGCCTTTGAGCGGGCGCTGAATCGCGCTTATGATGCAGCCCGTAACAACCTGTTGGGGAAAGTGAAAGAGCGCATCGCCAACGCTGCCCCCTTGCTGGCCCATGCCGCAGCGGTGAGTCCTGTTGATGTTGCAGTGCCAGTCGTTTTGGCTGCTGCGGCGTCACTTCCGCTGCAGAACCCTGTCCACTGACGATTCTTCGTCTCTCAAGTGAGTCCTGAATGAGCCGTTTTTCCCGCATCACGGGCACGGGCAGTTATCTGCCGCCGCGCCGTTTGACCAATGCCGATCTGGCCACCGAACTCGCCGCCAAAGGCGTCGAAACGTCGGATGAATGGATTGTTGAACGCACCGGTATCCGGGCCCGCCACTTTGCTGATCCGGGCGTTTGCGTCAGCGATCTGGCCTTGCACGCCTGCCGCAGCGCGCTCGAAGCCGCTGGCCGTGACGTCAGTGAGATTGACCTCATCATCGTGGCGACCTCGACGCCCGACATGGTGTTCCCGTCAGCCGCTTGCATTTTGCAAAGCAAGCTGGGCAATGTCGGCGCTGCGACCTTTGACGTGCAGGCCGTTTGCAGTGGTTTCATTTATGCGCTGACCTTGGCTGATTCACTGATCAAGACCGGCACCGCGACCAAAGCGCTGGTGATTGGCGCAGAAGTGTTTTCGCGAATTCTTGATTTTTCGGACCGCACCACCTGCGTGTTGTTCGGCGATGGCGCAGGTGCTGTGGTGCTGGAGGCCTCTGATGTGCCCGGTATTTTGGCGACCGACATCCATGCAGATGGCAAGTACGCTGGCATCTTGTGTGTGCCCGGCCATGTGTCCGGTGGTCAAGTCACGGGCAGCCCGATGTTGACCATGGATGGCCAAGCGGTGTTCAAGTTGGCCGTCGGTGTGCTCGAAGACACGGCGCGTGCCGTGCTGGAAAAAGCGGGCAAAACCCAAGCCGACATTGACTGGCTGATCCCGCATCAAGCGAATATTCGCATCATGCAAAACACGGCCAAAAAACTCAAGCTGGCCCCTGAAAAAATGATCGTCACGGTGGACCAACATGGCAACACCTCGGCCGCGTCTATTCCGTTGGCTTTGGATGTGGCTGTTCGCAGTGGCAAAGTCCAGCAAGGTGACACGCTCTTGTTAGAGGGCGTTGGCGGCGGCTTCACCTGGGGCGCTGTACTGCTCGATTATTAAGATGTCTGCAGGGCCGGCTGATCGTATTCAGCTCTGGCTATGCAAAGAATTTGCGGAGATTTTTTTGAAACCATTTGCTTTTATTTTTCCCGGTCAGGGTTCCCAGTCGGTCGGTATGCTGGACGCATGGGGTGATCACCCGGTAGTGCTGCAGACCTTGGCGGAAGCCTCAGATGCTTTGGGAGAAGACCTAGGCCTGCTGATCAAAGAGGGGCCTAAAGAAACATTAGCGCTGACCACCAACACGCAGCCCGTGATGCTGGTGGCCGCCGTGGCGGCTTACCGTGTGTGGATGGCTGAAACCGGTGCGCTGCCGGCCGCTGTGGCCGGCCACTCGCTCGGCGAGTACTCGGCTTTGGTGGCGTCCGGTGTGTTGACCTTGACGCAAGCCACGCCACTGGTGCGCTTTCGGGCGCAAGCCATGCAGGATGCCGTGCCCGTCGGTGTCGGCGCGATGGCTGCTATTTTGGGCATGGAGGCCGCCAAGGTCATTGAAGGTTGTGCGGAGGCGGTGCGCAGTTTTGGCCCGAGCACGGCTGAAGTGGTCGAGGCGGTTAATTTCAATGACGCCGGGCAAACCGTGATTGCCGGCAGCAAGGCGGCCGTCGACAAGGCTTGCGAAGTCCTCAAGGCCAATGGTGCCAAGCGCGCTCTGTTGCTGTCAGTTTCAGCGCCTTTCCACTCCAGCCTGATGAAGCCGGCGGCTGAAAAACTCAAAGAAAAACTCGCCAGCGTGGTCTTGGCCGCGCCGCAGATTTCGGTCGTCAACAATATTGATGTGGCGCTCGAGATCGATCTCGATCGGATTCGCGATGCGCTGTATCGGCAGGCTTTTGGCCCGGTGCGTTGGGTTGAATGCGTGCAAGCCATCAAGGCCCGTGGCGTGACTACACTGGTCGAATGTGGGCCCGGCAAAGTGCTGGCGGGTATGGTTAAGCGCATTGATGCCGAACTCACGGGCGTGGCCCTTTTTGATCCTTCGAGCCTCACGGATGTGAAGACTCTTTTAACGAACGATGCAGCATGATTGACAAAAAATTTGAAGGCCAGTTGGCGCTGGTCACCGGCGCCTCACGCGGCATCGGTGCGGCCATTGCGTTGGAGCTCGCCAAGCGCGGCATGAAGGTCATCGGCACGGCCACCAC
>JABMMH010000124.1 GCA_013205645.1 Polaromonas sp.
GAACTGCCGCGCATTGCACAGGTGGTGGCTGAACTGCGCGGCATCAGCGCGCAAGAATTGGCGCTTGCGAGCACTGCGAATGCAATGGTGGCTTTGCCGCGTTTGAGGGGTTTGCTGGCGTGAGCTCTGAGGTAGAAAAACGGTTGACAGGCTTGCCGCCCTTGCTGTCAGCGAACACACGTTTACTTGTGTTGGGCAGCTTTCCGGGCGCTGTCTCGCTGGCCACGCAGCGTTACTACGGCCATCCGCAAAATCATTTTTGGAGAATATTGCGCGCGCTGTGGCCAGACCACCCAGCCGCTGTGGCTGCGGGCGACTACGCGGCTTCTACGTGTTGGATGCTCGATAAGGGCGTTGGTTTGTGGGACGTCTACACCGCTTGCGAACGCGAAGGCAGTCTGGACAGCGCGATCCGCCATGCGCAGGTCAACGACTTGGCCAGCCTGCGCCAGCTTTGTCCGAACTTGCAGGCCATCGCGCACAATGGCGGCGAAAGTTTCAAACACGCCAAACACAGCGCAGCGCTGGGCCTGCCGATTCACCGGCTGCCTTCGACCAGCGCTGCCAACGCCAGCTGGTCGTTCGAACGCAAGCTCGCCGCCTGGCATGACGTTTTCAACACACATGGATTTATTTAATGGCTCGTAAGACCGTTTCCCCGGGCGTCACTGCATCTGATGCCGCCGCCACTTCCAGCCAGCTGCCGGAAGTGAATTTTTCCGACTACGGCGACATCCGTTTTTTGCACCTCGGCACCGAGTGGGTGCAGGGCTCGATGTTGATCGACGCGCCGTTTGATATTCAGCTCGAATACGTCCAGCGCATGATGGTCTGGCTGTTGTTTGTTGAGCCGCAGACAGTGCCGACTTTGCACAACATGCAGCTCGGTTTGGGGTCGGCTGCGCTGACCAAGTTTTGCTACAAAAAACTGCGCACCAAAACCACCGCTGTTGAGATCAATCCGCAGGTCATTTCCGCTTGCCGTCTGTGGTTCAAGTTGCCGCCCGAAGACGCCCGTTTGCAGGTCTTGCTGGCTGACGCTGGGCGCGAGATTAAAAAAGACGTTCACCTTGGCACCGTCGATGCGCTGCAGGTTGATTTGTACGACCACGAAGCGGCTGCGCCCGTGTTGGACAGCGCGGCTTTCTATGCCGATTGCCGGCGCTTGCTGACTGACAACGGCGTGATGACGGTCAACCTGTTTGGCCGCGACGGCAGCTTTGAAAGCTCGATGGACAAGATCTCCGATGCGTTCGGTGCTGACGCTGTCTGGGCTTTCCGGCCGACCCGCGAAGGCAACACCGTGGTCGCCGCGCAGCGCCAACCGAGCCGACCTGCGCGCGAGCTGTTGTTGCAGCGCGCCGAGCTGGTGGAATCGCGCTGGGGTTTACCCGCGCGCAAGTGGCTGCGCTTGTTCAAACCCTTAATTTGATTGATTTTTTCCAGGGTGATGCAGTCTTTTGATGTAGGTGAAAGCCACATTTAAACGAGGCGTTATTGAATGCAAAATCCAGCGTTCAATCAATTTCTCAAGGAGACAATCCGTGAATATCAAAAGTCAAAAAGACTTTTTTGCCGGGCTCATGTTCATGGCTGTCGGTGTGGCTTTTGCGTGGGGTGCCACCACTTACTCAGTCGGTACGAGTGCGCGCATGGGGCCTGGTTACTTCCCGCTGATGCTGGGAATTTTGCTTGCCGTGCTGGGCACCGCGATCACTTTCAACGCCTTGGTGATCAAACGTGTCGGTGGCGACAAGATCGGCAAGTGGGCTTACAAGCCGTTGTTCTTCGTCATCGCTGCCAACTTGCTGTTTGGCGTCTGCTTGGGCGGTTTGCCATCCATGGGCATTCCGGCCATGGGCATGATGTTCGGCATCTACGTGCTGACCTTTGTGGCCAGCATGGCCGAAACAGGCATGAAGGTCAAAGCGACCTTCATCCTGGCGAGTTTCTTGGCTGTGATCAGCTACGTGGCCTTCGTCAAGGTTCTCAAGTTGCAGTTCCCGGTGTGGCCTGCTTTCATCACCGGCTAAGGAGCTAAAAAAATGGATCTGATTGCGAATCTTTCGCTGGGTTTCAGTGTGGCGTTCACGCCCATCAACCTGCTTTACGCCTTCATCGGCTGTGTCTTGGGTACGCTGATTGGCGTGCTGCCAGGTATCGGCCCGGTGGCCACCATTGCCATGCTGCTGCCAGCGACTTACGCGCTGCCACCGGTGTCGGCGCTCATCATGCTGGCCGGTATTTATTACGGCGCCCAGTACGGTGGTTCGACCACCGCCATTTTGGTCAACTTGCCGGGCGAGTCTTCGTCGGTGGTGACCTGTATTGACGGCTACCAAATGGCCCGAAAAGGTCGAGCGGGGCCGGCTTTGGCAGCCGCGGGCATGGGTTCGTTTTTTGCGGGTTGCGTCGGCACGCTGATTCTGGCTGCCTTTGCACCGCCGTTGACTGAACTGGCCTTCAAATTCGGCCCTGCCGAATACTTTGCGCTGATGGTGCTGGGTCTGATTGGCGCTGTGGTGCTGGCTTCGGGTTCCTTGCTCAAAGCCATATCGATGATTGTGTTGGGTCTGCTGATGGGTCTGGTCGGTACCGACGTGAACTCCGGTGTCGCCCGTTTCAGCTTCGACATTCCTGAACTCACCGACGGCATCGGCTTCGTGGTGATCGCCATGGGCGTGTTCGGCTATGGCGAAATCATCAGCAACCTGGCCCAGCCAGAACATGAGCGTGAAGTGTTCACGGCCAAGGTCACAGGTTTATTTCCGACCAAAGAAGACTTCAAGAACATGGCTCCGGCCATGTTGCGCGGTACCTTCCTGGGTTCAGCCCTTGGCATCTTGCCGGGTGGTGGTGCGCTGCTAGCAGCTTTTGCAGCATATGCGCTGGAAAAGAAAATCAAGATGAAGCCGGGCGAAGTGCCATTTGGCC
>JABMMH010000125.1 GCA_013205645.1 Polaromonas sp.
GCGATCAAGCGGGCATTTTGCAAATTGCCCTGGCACCAGCGACGGTCGCGCTGCAACTCGGCCAGCAGATCAGGTGGTTGCTGTTCGTAACTGCCGACCAGGTCGGCCACCAACCAGACGTGAAAGCCGGCACGGCGCATCAGTGCGGCTTCAACGAAGTCGTGCGACATGATGCTGCCCGACAAGCCGCCCGTGCCCTTGATGCGCGCCAGTGCGCAGTGCTGCATGAACGGCTCAATGCGGATGATGGCGTTGTGGCCCCAATAGTGCGAATCGCCCATTTGCCAAAACTGCATGCCTAGCGTGAACAAGCGACCCGTCACACGCGAGGCGAACTGCTGCGTGCGCGCATGCAGCGTCACGTGACCGATCGATTGCGTGGCGGTCTGGATGATGCCGGCGGTCGGGTTGGCTTCCATCAGCTTGACCATGGAGACCAAGCAGTCACCGCTCATGACGCTGTCGGCGTCGAGCACCACCATGTAGCGGTAGTCTTTACCCCAGCGACGGCAGAAGTCCGCCACGTTGCCGGCCTTGCGGTCGGTGCGGCGCGTGCGCAGTCGGTAATACACCTCAATCTGCGGCTGATCCGGACGTGCAGCCAGCTGAGCGCGCAGATCTTCCCATGCCTCACGTTCGGCTTTTTGTGTCTCGGGGTTGTTGGTGTCGGACAGGACGAACACGTCGAAGGCGCCGACATGGCCGGTGCTGGAGACGGACTCGCAGGTGGCGCGCAGACCGGCAAACACGCTGCGCACGTCTTCGTTGCAGATCGGCATGATGATGGCCGTCCGGGTTGCCGGATCTAAGGTGTGGTGCTGGACTTTTTTGGCTGACAGCGAGTGCGCGTCACCGCGCAGGGTGACGTAAAAACCCATCATCGCGGTCATGAAACCGGTCACCACCCAAGCGGACAGCAAAGTGAACAGCGCGAGTTGGCTGTATTGCATCCAAGCGCTTTCGTAGGCCGGCTGCATGTTGGAAAACAAGTGGGCCGCCAGTGCAGTGCTGATCACCGTGAGCAAGACAAACAACGTGCGCCGGCGCAGCGCTGCCTGCTGCCAAGGTACGAGTTCAGCGCCTACGGGTGTTGTCGCTGATGCGGGACGCATGCCCTTCAGTGGTTGCAGTGCTGCACTGCGCACGCTGTTCCAAAATCCGCGCCATGGACGCGGCGTCATGCTGCCACGGTGCACTGGCGGGGCTGTGACGGAATTCGGATGGCGTTCTTCACGCAGCTGGCTGCGTTGCCCATGGGCGTTCAAGCGCTTTAAAAGTGTTTCCATGGCATGACTAAGGCAAAGCCTGTGCCAGACCAGAAAACTCCTTTTGAATCAGTGGCTTGCGCGATTTTTGTCCACGGCTGACCAGTCATGATGCCAAAAACTACTGGTTTACCCGTATTTTTGTCGCCATCCAGCGACAAGCTACGGCGGATAGGTCCGCGTTCGTTGACTTGTTGTTTTAAATCAGTGACTTGGCCGTGTCGCTATCAGGCGACAGGCTCTGACGGTGCCGGCCCTGCATCGGTCTTGAAGTGCCCCGAGGTCAGCCCGTGTTTTTGCATCAGGCGGTAAAACTCGGTGCGATTCCGGTCGGCCAAGCGGGCGGCATCGGCCACGTTGCCGTCTGTCAGTTTCAGCAAGCCGACCAGATATTCGCGTTCAAAACGCTGGCGCGCGTCGGCCAAGCTCAGCACCTCCATGCTCGGTGAGCGCAGGGCGCGCTGCATCAGTGCGAGAGAAATCAGCGGCGTGGTCGACAACGCGCAGACCTGCTCAACGACGTTGTGCAATTGCCGCACATTGCCCGGCCAAGCTGCCGTGCTCAAGGCTTTCAGGGCTTCAGGCGCGAAACCGCTGAGGCGCTTGCTGTACTTTTGCGCCAGCTTCAAGAGAAAGTGATTCGCCAGCAGCGGAATGTCTTCGCGCCGGTCTGCCAGCGGCGGCAGCGTCAAGGTCACGACATTCAGCCGGTAATACAAATCGGCGCGGAACAGGCCTTCGGCCATGGCGGCGTCCCGGTCATGGTGCGTGGCCGAGATGATGCGCACGTCTACGGCTATCGATTGGCTCGAACCGAGTGAGCGCACCACGCGCTCTTGCAGTACGCGCAGCAGTTTAACTTGCAGGGCCGGCGGCATATCGCCAATTTCGTCGAGCAGCAGCGTGCCGCCGTCTGCCGCCTGAAACAAACCTTTGTGACTGGCGACGGCATCGGTGAAGGCGCCCTTCATGTGGCCGAACAGTTCAGACTCCAGCAAGGCTTCTGGAATAGCGCCGCAATTGACCGCCACAAAAGGCTTGTTGGCGCGGGCGCTGGCTTGGTGAATCGACAGCGCCAGCAACTCCTTGCCGGTGCCGCTTTCGCCGCGAATCAACACGCTGGCATCAGTCTGCGCCACCATGCGCGCTTCTGCCAAGGCTTCAGCCATGCGACTCGAGCGGCTGATGATGCCGCTTTGCCAGACGCTGCTGCCGGCGCTGGTCGGGGTCTCGCCGGGCGCGCTGAGTTCCAATGCTTGCGCGATCTTGTCGAGCAAGGCTTTGCCGTCAAACGGTTTGGTGAGGTAGGTGAAAACGCCGCGCTCAGTGGCTTGCACCGCGTCGGGAATGGTGCCGTGCGCGGTCAGCAAAATCACCGGCAGTGAAGGGTGCAGCAGCCTTACCTCGTCAAACAGGGCCAGTCCGTCACGGCCGGGCAGTTGCACATCGCTCAGCACCAGCTGGGGTCTTTCAATGTGCAGCTGTGTCAGCGCGGCTTCGGCCGAGGTGGCCGTGCTGACGCGGTAACCGGCGGCGTTCAGGCGCAGCGTGAGCAAGCGCAGCATGTCGGGGTCGTCGTCGACCACCAACACGTGGGGAACGGCTTTGGCCGCGCTTGGTTTCATGGTTGTAGAGTGGTGCTGCGGGGCTTGCTTTGCACCGGCGGTGGCCGGCTGCCCAAGCTGCGTTCAATAGCGACCAGTGCTTCAAGTCGCTCGGTGGTTTGGTCTAGCCGACGCTGCAGGTCGCGCACTTGCTGTTGTTGCAGCTCGAACTGGTCTTCCGTGCGACGCTGCTCGGCGTAGCGCGCCGCCAGCAATCGCGCCAGCGGGTGCAGCGCTTGCGCGGCTTCGGTGTTGTTGCCGAGCACCATGGCCACGGTGTCTTGCGCACGGATCAAGGTCGGCAATTGTCGCAATTGCACCAGTGCCAGCGAGAGCTTCAGTTGCTCCGACGGTTCAGCCATCAGTGCCAAGCGCGCCACTTCGGCAAACAGTTCAGTGGCTGGCATGATCCGCACGCGGTCAGCGTAGTCGAGCACGGCGGTGACTGGTTTTGGATAAGCGCGGGCGATCCGGTCTGACGTCGATCTCTCGCCGGTGAAGGCCGCCGAATCGGTCGCGGCGACGACGTTTGCCGTCGGGATGTCGGGGCTGGCTTCCCTGGCGGTTGGGTTGTGCGCGGTCACGGCACAGCCGCTGAGCCACAGCACAGCGACCAAGCTGAGCAAGCGGATCGGTGTGCCAAGCAGTAGGCGAAGGAATTCAAGAGACATGGGCATACGGTATTTCAATTCTGAAGTGTGCACCCGGCTGCTCGGGCAGCAGCTCGATGCGGCCGCCGTGTGCGGCAATGTATTCATGCACGATGGACAAGCCAATGCCGCTGCCGCGCACAGCGCCAGCAGGCTGAAGTTCGCCGCGGTAAAAGGGTTCAAAAATTCGCTGACGGTCGGCTTCGGCGACACCGCTGCCTTGGTCGTCGATTTGAATCAGCGCCATTCCGGGACGCCTTCCCAGCGTGATGCGGATCAAACCGCCGGCGGGTGAAAAACGGATCGCATTCGACAGCAGATTGCCCAGCGCCGTGCCGATTTTGTCAGCGTCAATTTCAAGCAGTAGGGCTGCGCTGGACGACTTGTCATTTTCAATCGTCACGTCTAGTTCGCGCGCACGCCACTGCAGCTGTTGAGCCTCAACTTGCGCTTCCACCAGATGCAGCAGATCGACCCGTTGACGATGCAACTGGCGCGCTTCAAAGGCGGCTGCATTGAAACGCAGCAAGTCTTCGATTTGGCCTTGCAACACGCTGGCGTTGTGTCCCAAAATTTGCACAATTTCATGCTGGTCGTTGCTCAGCACGCCGCCGACGCCGTCTTGCAGCAAGGAAACCCCTTCGCGC
>JABMMH010000022.1 GCA_013205645.1 Polaromonas sp.
CCAGCCATCACGCTGCACCTGAATGCCGAAGCGAGCCAGCAAATTCAGCGTGATCTCGATGTACGGCTTGGAGATCAACTCGCCCGAGACCTCGATGCGAATGTCGCGTTCGGCCACCAGCGGCAGAGCCATCAGCAGTGATGTCAGGAACTGGCTCGACACATCGCCGCGCACTTGGATGGGGGCGTCCAGCCGGAGTTGGCCGGGACTAAGCCGCAGCGGTGGAAAACCGTCTTCACCCAGGTAATCAATGCCGCAGCCGAGTTGGCGCAGCGCGTCAACCAAGTCGCCAATGGGGCGCTCGTGCATGCGCGGCACGCCCGAGAGTTCGAAGTCACCGCCCAACAGGGCGAGCGCGGCTGTCAGCGGGCGCATGGCGGTGCCCGCGTTGCCCATGAACAATTTACCCTGTTTGTTGACCAGCTTGCCGCCCAAGCCGCCAATGACGGCGGTGTGGCCGGTCTGTTCGACCGAGCAGCCGAGTTGCTTGAGCGCGGCCAGCATCACGGCGGTGTCGTCCGAGGCCAGCAAGTCGTGCACCACGGTTTCGCCTTGGCTCAAAGCGGCCAGCAGCAGCACACGGTTGGAGATGCTTTTAGAGCCCGGCAGGCGAACCGTGCCGTGGGCGCCAGTGAGTGGCGGAATGTCTAGAAATTCAATGTCAAACATGGTTATTTGGCCGCTGCGGCTGCTGTGTGTTGCCAGTCGGTTCGGGCTTGGCTGGCTTGGCGAATGCTGTCTTGCAGGGCGGTTGCGTCGCCGGTTTCAATCAATTTTTCAAGCGCTTGCAGGCTGGCTTGAAAGCGCTGTGATTGCGCCAACAGCTCGTCTCGGTTCGCCAACAAAATGTCGCGCCACATGACGGGGTCGGCAGCCGCGATACGGCTGAAATCCCGAAAACCAGGCCCGGCCAGCGCCAGGTATTGATCACCTTCGGCTTGCGCGCCCAGACTGTTCATCATGGCAAATGCCAGCAAATGCGGCAGATGACTGACGGCAGCATAAGCGGCGTCATGCGTTTGCGGCGACATCTCGCTGACTTTGCAACCCAGCGCAGACCAAAGCTGATTGGCTTGTTGAAGTTGCACGGCGGCGGTTTCTGGCAGCGGCGTGAGGATGACTTTTTTGCCGAGGTACAAATCGACCAACGCGTTTTGCACGCCTGAAACTTCGCGTCCGCAAATCGGGTGCGCGGGCACAAAGCAGGGCAGCCGGTTGCCTAGCGTTTGCAGGGCAGCTTGCACGACGTCGCGCTTGGTTGAGCCCACGTCCATCACCAGCGTGGTGGTGGCGATAACGGGTTGAATGGCGCGCAGCGAGGCTTCGGTGGCGGCCACGGGTACCGCCAACAAGACCAGGTCAGCGCCGGTGGCGGCTTCTGCCGCTGAGCCGGCGATGGCGTCAATCACGCCCATCTTCAGCGCGAGTTCGGTCGTACTGCTGGACGGGCTGAAGCCGACCACGCGTTTCACCAAACCGGCGCGTTTCAGGGCGAGCGCAAACGAGCTGCCCATCAGGCCGCAGCCGATCAGACCGAGTTGTTGGTACATGACAGGCAACCTCAAGCGCCGGCAGGGTAGGTTCCCAGCACTTTGAAGAAAGCGCAGAGCTGCTGCAATTCTTTCAATGCTGCACCGACGTGCGGCTCGGAAGGGTGGCCCTGCAGATCGATGTAAAAGTAATATTCCCACTGGCCAGAACGGGCTGGGCGGGATTCAAAGCGTGTCATCGACACGCCATGTGTTTTGAGCGGGCCGAGGATGTCATGCACCGCACCGGGCCGGTTAGACACCGAGACGATCAGGCTGATGCAGTCTGTGCCTGAAGGCGGCGGCGATGGCAGGGTTTGGGGCAAGCACACCACAAAAAAGCGTGTGCGATTGAAGGCGTCGTCTTGAATCGCGTGAGCGGCCGTGTGCAGACCAAACTGTGTGCCAGCGCGGTCGCTGGCGATGCCGGCCCAGGCCGGGTTCGTGGTCGCCAGGCGGGCGCCTTCGGCATTGCTTGACGCCGTGCGGCGTTCAGCGTTGGGCAGGTGCGCGGTGAGCCAGTTTTGGCACTGCGCCAAGGCCTGTGGGTGCGCGTAAACCACTTCAATGCCGTCAAGAGCGTCGGACAGGCGCAGCAGGTTGTGACGCACCAGCAAGCTGGTTTCGCCAATGATGTGCAAGGGCGAATTCAGGAACAGATCTAGCGAACGCGAGACCACGCCTTCGGTGGAATTTTCGACCGGCACCACGCCATAGTTGGCGCTGCCGCCGGCGGTTGAGCGAAAGACTTCATCAATGCTGTTGCACGACACATGCTCAATGCTGGCGCCGAAAAAATTCAGAGCCGCTTGTTCGCTGAAGGTGCCGGCGGGGCCCAGATAAGCCACCCGCACGGGGGCTTCCAGCGCCAGACAGGCCGACATGATTTCGTTCCAGATGGCGGCGACGTGGTCGTTCTTCAGCGGGCCGGTGTTGGCTTGCTGAATTTTGTCAATCACAGCGGCGACGCGGTCAGGCCGGAAGAAGGGCGTGCCTTCCAGCTTTTTAACTTCGCCAACCTGCTCGGCCACATGGGCCCTCTGGTTCAGCAGCGCTAGCAGTTCTTTGTCGAGCTTGTCGATTTGAATTCGCAAGTCAGGAAGATTGGGTGTCGTCATGTTGTCCTGTTGTCTGGCGCAGGTCAGGCGCGTTTTTGCTCGAATTCTTGCATATGGTTCACCAAGGCCTCAACGCCGGCCAGTGGCATGGCGTTGTACAGGCTGGCGCGCATGCCGCCCAGGCTTTTATAGCCTTTGAGTTGCAGCAGTCCACGCGCTTTGGCTTGCGCTAAGAAGGCGTCGTTGAGTTTGTCGTCGGCCAGAAAAAACGGAATGTTCATGCGTGAACGGCAGTTTGTGGCGACGCGGCTGGTGTAGAAGTCTGAGCCGTCAATGAAGTCGTACAGCAACTTGGCTTTGGCGACGTTGCGCTGTTCCATGGCGGCCATACCGCCTTGTTTTTTCAGCCACTGAAAGGTCAGGCCGGCGATGTAAATGCCGTACGTGGGCGGCGTGTTGTACATCGACTCGGCGTCAGAAACAATCTTGTAATCAAACGCCGAAGGGCAGTGCTGCATGGCGTGGCCGAGCAGGTCTTTGCGCACAAACACCAGTGTCACACCGGCGGGGCCGACGTTTTTTTGGGCGCCGCCGTAAGCCAAACCAACCCGCGACCAATCGACTGGCCGCGAGGCCATGTGCGAGGACATGTCAATCACCAGCGGTGCTTGACTGCCGAGCGCTTTGAGGTCGGGCAACTCATGGACTTCAACGCCATGAACGGTCTCGTTGGTGCAGACATGAACGTACCGTGCGTCGTCGCTCAGTTGCCATGTGGCCGGCGCCGGCAGCGTGGTGTGGCCGTCGGCGCTGTTGCTGGCGGCGATGTGGACTTGGCAGTACTTGCGGGCTTCTTTTTGGGAACGCTCGCTCCAGTTGCCGGTGACCACGTAGTCAGCTTTCTCACCATGCGACAGGTTCAGCGGAACAATCGCGTTTTCAGCGATGCCGCCGCCTTGCATGAAGAGAATGCTGAACTCTTTGGGCACGGCCAAAAGCTCCCGGATGTCGGCTTCGGCGGCTTCATAAATCGAGACGAACTCTTTACCGCGGTGGCTCATTTCCATGACGCTCATGCCGCTGCCATGCCAGTCCAGCATCTCGGCTGCGGCACGCTCGAGTACTTCTTCAGGCAGCGCGGCTGGGCCTGCCGAAAAGTTGTAGGGACGGCTCATTTTTTGGTGGGTTTAGCAGTGGGTGCAGCTGGCTTTGCGGGTGCAGCGGCTGGCGCTGGTCCAACGATGCGGGTTGCCGCGTCGTCAAATAGCTTGGCTCTGGCGATCACCTCGGCTCGCGATGCTTCGACCAGCTTGTTGGCGAAGATTGAACCCAGTTCGGGCGCAATGCTTTGGTATTTACGGATGGCGGGCGCTTCCAAAAAGCCGGCAATTTGCTTCAACTCGTCAAGCGTGAAGCGCTCTAAATAGACCGGCACCAAAGCGTCGGTGCTGACTTTTTGAAGCTTGCTGCGAATGATCTTCCTGACCTCGTCGGAGTACTTTTGCAACTCCGCATCCAACTCAGCGGTGACCTTGGCTTGCTGCGGCTTGGCCACGTTGGCGAGCATGCGGGGCTGCCAGTTGTTGATCATGTCTTGAGTCGTGCCGCTGGCGAGATTCGCCACCAGACGATCCATGTCAGGGCCTTGCTGCAAGGCCACAACCTTGCTTGCCCACTCCAGCTTAGGATCGGCCACGAAAGGTGCTTGCGAGGCTGCCGCCGCAGGTACTTCCGTTGGCGTTGTTGTTGCTGGCGTTTGCGCCCATGCGCTAAAGCCCAAGGTCGCGAGCGCGATGGCTGAGATTAAGACTTTCATTCAGTCACTTCCGGGTTGGTGTCGTTGCTGTCAGTGGCGTTGTCTTCAGGCTCGACGCCTTCCAGCGTGGCGTCGTTTTCAACGATGCGTTGCAGGCCGCTCAATTTAGAGCCGTCGTCGAGTCCGATCAGGGTCACGCCTTGTGTGGCGCGGCCCATCTCGCGGATTTCGCTGACGCGGGTGCGGACCAGCACACCGCGGTCGGTGATGAGCATGATTTCATCGTCAGGGTGAACCAGCGTAGCGGCCACTACCTTGCCATTGCGCTCGCTTTGTTGGATGGCGATCATGCCTTTGGTGCCGCGGCCGTGGCGGGTGTATTCCTCTATCGAGGTGCGTTTGCCGTAGCCGTTTTGGGTGGCTGTCAGCACGCTTTGCAGTTCGTCTTCCGCCACCAGCATGGCGATCACGTGTTGCGTTTCTTCCAGCATCATGCCGCGCACGCCGCGGGCCGTTCGGCCCATTGGGCGGACGTCGTTTTCGTCAAAGCGCACAGCCTTGCCGCCGTCCGAGAACAGCATCACGTCATGCTTGCCATCCGTCAACGCAGCGCCGATCAGGTAGTCGCCATCGTCCAAGGCGACGGCGATGATGCCGGCCTTGCGTGGGTTGTTGAAGTCTTCCAGCGGAGTCTTTTTGACCGTGCCCATGGAAGTCGACATAAAGACATAGCGGTCAGCCGGGAAGCTGCGGTTGTCGCCAGTCAGTGGCAGCACAACGGTGATTTTTTCGCCTTCTTGCAAGGGGAACATGTTGACGATAGGGCGACCGCGCGAACCGCGTGAGCCGGCCGGTACTTCCCACACCTTGAGCCAGTAAAGACGGCCACGGTTCGAGAAGCACAGCATGTAGTCGTGCGTGTTGGCGATGAAGAGTTGGTCGACCCAATCGTCTTCTTTGGTGGCCGTGGCCAGCTTGCCGCGTCCACCGCGTTTTTGCGCGCGGTACTCACCCAATGGCTGGCTCTTGACGTAACCCAGATGCGACAAGGTCACCACCATGTCCGTGGGGGTGATCAAGTCTTCGGTGCTCAGGTCAAACGAGCTGTGTTCAATCAGGCTGCGGCGGGCGCCGATTTTGGTCTGGCCGAACTCTGTTCTGACCGCTGTTAATTCATCAGCAATGATGGTGGAGACGCGTTCTGGGTGGGCCAAGATATTCAGCAGGTCGTCGATCTCCGCCATGACGTTTTTGTACTCCACGACGATCTTGTCTTGCTCCAGGCCGGTCAAGCGCTGCAGACGCATCTGCAGAATTTCTTGCGCTTGGGTTTCTGACAGTCGGTACAAGCCATCGGTGCCCATGCCAAATTCAAGTTCAAGGCCGTCAGGCCGGTAATCATCGGCATTGACCACGCTGCCATTCGCGTGGGCGCGCGTCAGCATCTCGCGGACCAGCTGGCTGTCCCACGGCTTGAGCATCAGCTCAGCCTTGGCAACAGGCGGTGTAGGCGCATTGCGGATGATGGCAATGAACTCGTCAATGTTCGCCAGCGCGACCGCCAGACCTTCCAGCACATGGCCGCGTTCACGGGCTTTGCGCAAGGTGAAGATGGTGCGGCGCGTGACCACTTCACGGCGATGCGACAGAAAGACCTGAATCAAATCCTTCAGGTTGCACAGCTTGGGCTGGCCATTCACCAGCGCCACCATGTTGATGCCGAAGTTGTCTTGCAGCTGGGTTTGTTTGTAGAGGTTGTTGAGCACCACTTCTGGCACGGCACCCCGCTTGAGCTCAATCACCAGACGCATGCCTGACTTGTCCGACTCATCCTGAATGTGGCTGATGTCTTCGATCTTCTTTTCATGGACCAACTCGGCCATGCGCTCTTGCAGCGTTTTCTTGTTGACTTGATAAGGCAGTTCGTCAACGATGATGGATTGGCGCTGGCCTTTGTCGATGTCTTCAAAGTGGCATTTGGCGCGCATCACGACGCGGCCGCGGCCTGTGCGGTAACCGTCACGCACGCCGTTGATGCCATAAATAATGCCGGCGGTCGGGAAGTCCGGGCCTGGAATGATGTCCATCAGGTCGTCGATGCTGGCGTCTGGGTGCTTCAGCATGTGCAAACAGGCGTCGATCACTTCATTCAGGTTGTGCGGCGGAATGTTGGTGGCCATGCCAACAGCAATGCCGGACGAGCCGTTGACCAGTAAGTTCGGGAACCTGGCCGGCATGACCAGCGGCTCATACTCGCTGCCGTCATAGTTAGGGCCGAAATCGACCGTTTCCTTATCCAAGTCTGCCAGCAATTCGTGGGCAATTTTGGACATGCGGATTTCGGTGTAACGCATGGCCGCTGCGTTGTCGCCGTCGACCGAGCCGAAGTTGCCTTGACCGTCCACCAGCAAGTGGCGCAGCGAAAAATCCTGCGCCATGCGAACGATGGTTTCGTAGACCGCACTGTCACCGTGTGGATGGTATTTGCCGATCACGTCACCGACGATACGGGCGGACTTTTTATAAGGCTTGTTCCAGTCGTTGTTGAGTTCGTGCATGGCGAACAAAACGCGGCGATGCACTGGCTTGAGGCCGTCACGGGCGTCTGGCAGCGCACGACCGACGATCACGCTCATGGCGTAATCGAGGTAGCTGCGCCGCATTTCCTCTTCCAGGCTGATGGGGAGGGTTTCTTTGGCAAACTGGGTCATGGAGGGCCTGAGAGAAGTCGCAAAATAAGCAAAACGCTTGGATGAGGCGAAAAACACAACCGGTTAAGCCGGGTTTGTGTAACCTGCCATTTTACGGCCTCGGCGGCCTTCTTCTTTTGTGGCAAACCTGCAACAAAACAGACGAAGAGCGGCTAAACCCTTGTGAGACAACGCCTCGACCTTGGCCTGCAGCCCATATCCGTATGGCACAATAGTTGTAACGCCTCGGGTGATGGTCATCTAGGGCGTGCATATTTAGCAATTCAGTAAACGCAGCGCTGCTGCGGCAACTCTCAGAGGACATCTATGAAGAAACTCAATAAATTGGCAGTGTTGTTCGCTTCCGTAGCGCTTGTGACCGCTGCAGGTGCTCAATCCGTTGACAACTGGCGCAATGGCAGCGGCGATCTCAATTGGAAAAACGGTGCTGGCGACCTCTGCTGGCGCGGTGCCAATTGGACCCCTGCTACTGCTGCCAAAGGTTGCGATGGTGCGATTGTTCCAGCTGCTCCTGTTGCTGTGGTTGCTCCTGCGCCTAAGGCCGCACCAGCGCCTGTTGCCAAACCAGCGCCTGCAGCCGTTGTTCCAGCCGTTGCTGCGACCAAAGTGACTTACGCTGCTGATGCTTTCTTTGACTTCGACAAGTCGGCTCTGAAGCCAGAAGGCCGCGCCAAGTTGGACGACCTGATCGGCAAGATCAAGGGCATCAACCTGGAAGTCATCATCGCTGTGGGTCACACTGACTCTGTTGGCAGCAACAAGTACAACCAGAAGCTGTCTGTCAAGCGTTCAGAGTCTGTCAAGGCTTACTTGGTGTCTAAAGGCATTGAGAAAAACCGCGTTTACACCGAAGGCAAAGGCGAGACACAGCCCGTCGCTGACAACAAGACTTCCGAAGGCCGTTCGAAGAACCGCCGCGTCGAAATCGAAGTTGTGGGTACACGCGCCAACAAGTAATCCTTCTGGATCGCTTTAAAAAACCGCGCTTCGGCGCGGTTTTTTTATGTCTCAACGATAATCAGGCTCATGCACTCAACCGAAAACGCCGACCCCGCCGAACTGGCTAAATTCTCTGATCTAGCTCACCGTTGGTGGGATACCGAGAGCGAGTTTCGCCCCCTGCATCAAATCAACCCACTGCGTCTGACGTGGATTGACGATTTGGTGCCGCTGAAGGGCAAGCGGGTGCTTGACATCGGTTGCGGCGGCGGCATTTTGGCCGACGCGATGGCGCGCAAAGGGGCCGAGGTGCTGGGCATCGACTTGGCCACCAAGGCGCTGCGGGTGGCGCAACTCCACGCACTTGAAGCGCAAACACAAGGCGTGACTTACCGCGAAATCAGTGCTGAAAAACTCGCAGACGAACAACCCGGCACTTTTGACGTGGTCACCTGCATGGAAATGCTGGAGCATGTGCCAGACCCTGCATCAGTGGTTCGGGCCTGCGCCACGCTGGTGAAGCCGGGTGGCCGGGTTTTCTTCTCCACCATCAACCGCAACCCCAAAGCGTTTCTGTTTGCCATCGTCGGCGCGGAATACGTGCTGAACCTGTTGCCACGCGGCACCCACGAATTCGCCAAGTTCATCAAGCCCAGCGAGCTGGCGGCCTACGCCCGCGCTGCCGGACTTGACCTGCAACACACACGCGGCATGGAATACAACCCGCTGACGCGTCACTACTGGCTCAGCGCCAACACCAGCGTCAACTACATGCTGGCCATGCAAAAAGCATGAATCAGAACCGTCTTGTTTTTGATGGCATTGAAGCCGTGCTGTTTGACCTTGACGGCACCTTGGTTGACAGCGCACCTGACTTGGGCGCTGCCGCCGACAAAATGCGCACCGACCGCGGCTTGCCTGCCCTGCCTTTGACTGATTACCGTTCGATGGCCGGTGCTGGCGCGCGCGGAATGATCAGTGTCGCGCTGGGCTTGAGCCCGCAAGACCCGACTTTTTTGGCGCTCCGCGAAGAGTTCTTTTTGAACTACGAGGCTTGCCTGACCGAACGCACCTACGCATTTGACGGTGTTGTCGAGTTGATCAGCCAGATCGAGGGCCTTGGTTTGAAGTGGGGCGTGGTTACCAACAAGGCAGAGCGCTTTGCGTTGCCGTTGACGCGCTTCATGCCGCTGTTTGCCACCGCATCGACGGTCGTTTGCGGCGACACCACGCCGCATGCCAAACCGCATCCCGCGCCTTTGTTGGAGGCTGCGCGGCAGATGAACATTTTGCCGGAGCGCTGTTTGTACGTGGGCGATGACGAGCGCGACATCGTTGCCGGTCACGCCGCCGGCATGCCAACCGTGGCTGCAGCCTATGGCTACCTGGGCGCTGCGGGCGAAACCGACGGCTGGAATGCCCATGCGACGATTCGATCTGCTGGTGAGCTCTTGAAATTCTTGCGAATGCCTTAAACTATCAGGCTTGGGGCTGCATTGGTTTCGACGTGGGTTCGGACGCGGTGTGGTGCATGTCGAGCTGAATGTGCTCGTTAATCTGATTCAAAAAAACTAACTGCAAACGCCGAACGTTTCGCACTCGCGGCTTAATTGCCCGTGAGCTTTA
>JABMMH010000126.1 GCA_013205645.1 Polaromonas sp.
CAGCAGCTGAGACTCTTCGAGCCGCAGCGCCAGAATTTCTTTCATGATGGCGCTGTTGTCAAAGCCGCTGTGTTCGGCTGGCGCTTGGTCGCTGGCGCGTGTGTTGTACGCGCGGTAAAGTTTTTCGCGCAGGGCGCTGCTTTTGGCAAACTGCATCACCGGTAAGTAGCTCGGCATTTTCAGCGTGAGTTTGTAGCCTTCTTTGCCCTCTGCCAGCGCTTGTGCGCGGGCTGATGCCTGCACGTCTGCCGGCACGCCTTCCAGTTCGTCTGCGCTGGCGTAGTAAGAAAAAGCCTCGGTCGAGTCGAGTGCGTTTTCACTGAACTTTTGGCTCAACTCGGCTTGCCGTTCTTGTATTTGCGCAAAGCGCACGCGCGCCTCGCCAACCAGTTCGGCACCAGACAATACGAAGTTGCGCACCGCATTTTTGTGCGCTTGGCGTTGCTCGGTGTTGAGGCTGTTGACGTCGATGGCTTTGTACTTGGCGTACAAGCTTTCATCCGCGCCCAATCGGGTCCAGAACTCGGTCACGCGCGGCAAAACGGCGTTGTAGGCGGCGCGCAGCTCGGGCGTGTCGGCGACGCTGTTGAGGTGACTCACAGCACCCCAGCCGCTGCTGAGCTTTTCAGTCGCGACGTCGAGCACCCGAGCGATCTCAGGCCAGCTGGCTGGAAACGCATCTTGTGTTACCTCGGCCAGCGCTGCTTCCGTTCGGGCCAGCAACTCATCCATGGCCGGGCTGACATGCTCGGGCTGGATTTGGTCAAAAAGAGGAAGCGGGGAATTAGCGAGCAGTGGATTGGTCATAAAACTTAGCTATGGGCGATTCACTGAAACTAAAGACCCGTGTAACTCAAAGACAGGATCAGTCTTGAGCCGACTTCTTGGCGCTGCGCTGCTTGGGCTTCTTGGCGCGACGGACGTTGCCACCCGGCGTCAGGCGTTGGTTGCCCAGCACGCGCAGGGTTTTAACTTCTGGGCGCTGGCCGTAGCGGCTGCTGTTTTTCAGGACCTTGACGTCGCGTGGGCCGGCCATGCGGTCTTCGCTGACTTTCTTTTCCTTTGGAATCGCCGTGCGAAAGAGCACCAGCAATTTGCCAATGTGCTGAATCGGTGCGGCGTTGAGCTCATCGGCCAAGGTTTGGAACATGTTTTCGCGGCCAGGTCTGTCGTCTGACAGAACTCGGATTTTGATCAAGCCATGGGCATTGAGCGCGCCGTCGATTTCTTTCTTGACGCCGTCGGTCAAACCGTCGGAGCCAATCATGACAACCGGGTTGAGGTGATGCGCATCAGCGCGGTGATCTTTGCGCTGGGCAGGGGTGAGGATTATTTTGGCCATGTGCTAATTATCGACGCAACTTGAATCAAAACGCGATCAAAGCTGCACAGGACTCGTCGGCAGGGGACAATAGGGGCATGAAAGTCAAGACTCAAAGCAAGAAGGTGAACAAGGCATGGTTGAACGACCATGTCAACGACACCTATGTGAAACTGGCCAAACAAGAGGGCTATCGCGCCCGGGCCGCCTACAAAATCAAAGAAATTGACGATACCTTGGGGCTCATTAAACCCGGCCATTGCGTGGTCGATCTGGGCAGCACGCCAGGGGCGTGGAGCCAATATGTCAGGCGCAAAATGTCACCGGTGGGTGCTGCGGTGGGGGCGCTGAATGGCCGCATCATTGCGCTAGACCTGCTGCCGATGGACCCGGTAGAAGGCGTGGTCTTCATTCAGGGTGATTTTCGGGAGGACGCAGTGCTCGCTCAGTTAGAGCAAGCGCTGGACCAAACCCGCAAGGTGGATGTGGTGATTTCCGACATGGCGCCCAATTTGTCAGGTATTGGCGCGGCAGATGCCGCCCGAATCTCACATTTGGTGGAGTTGGCGGTTGAATTTTCGCAAAAACACCTGAAGTCTGATGGAGCGTTGGTGGTCAAGCTTTTTCACGGTGACGGTTACAGTGACTTGGTGAAACTCTTTAAATCAGTGTTTCGGGTCGTCAAGCCGATCAAGCCCAAGGCCTCCCGGCCGGGTTCTTCAGAGACTTTTTTGATTGGCATGGGCCTAAAAGACCTGCCTGCGCAAGCCCCTGTAGAGGCCTGATCCGGCATCAAACCCGGAGAAACCCGCTTACGCCAAGGGGCTGAAGTGTTCCGCTCCATGGGGCTGGGCTCTTGAAACCCTTAAAATGGTGCACATCTGCATTACTGTTCTTACGACGGAGTACTCCTTGAACAATCAGTGGTTTTCGAAAATTGCGGTTTGGTTGGTGATTGCCATGGTGTTGTTCACCGTGTTCAAGCAATTTGACACACGTGCGGGCGCCAGCTCAACTTACATTGGCTACTCTGACTTCCTAGAAGAAGTTCGCGGCCGGCAGATCAGATCTGCCACCATTGCTGAAGGTCAAGGCGGAACAGAAATCGCCGCTGTGACCAACGACGATCGCCGCATCCGTACCACCGCCACTTACTTGGATCGCGGCTTGATTGGTGACTTGATTGCCAACGACGTCAAGTTCGATGTCAAGCCGCGCGAAGAAAGCTCGATGCTGATGACTTTGCTCGTCAGCTGGGGCCCCATGCTGCTGCTGATTGGTGTTTGGGTGTATTTCATGCGCCAAATGCAGGGCGGTGGCAAAGGTGGCGCTTTCAGTTTCGGTAAAAGCAAAGCCCGCTTGACCGACGAGGCCAACAACACCGTGACCTTTGCTGACGTCGCCGGTTGCGACGAGGCCAAAGAAGAAGTGAAGGAAATTGTCGATTTCCTGAAAGACCCCTCCAAGTTCCAGAAACTCGGCGGTCGTATTCCGCGTGGCTTGTTGCTGGTCGGCCCACCGGGCACAGGTAAAACCTTGCTCGCCAAAGGCATTGCCGGCGAAGCCAAAGTTCCTTTCTTCTCGATTTCGGGTTCTGACTTCGTTGAAATGTTTGTCGGTGTCGGTGCGTCCCGCGTCCGTGACATGTTCGAGAACGCCAAGAAAAACGCCCACTGCATTATTTTCATTGACGATATTGACGCCGTTGGTCGCCAGCGTGGCGCAGGCGTCGGCGGTGGCAATGACGAGCGTGAGCAAACCCTCAACCAGATGCTGG
>JABMMH010000127.1 GCA_013205645.1 Polaromonas sp.
GCGCGCCAGCTGGACTTGGCCATCCTCTTTGACAGCCAGGCCGGACGCCGCTGGAGCGTGATGCCGCTGCTGGAAGAAAAACTCTTTCTGATTGAATCGCGGCAGCCGACATCGGTCACCGCTGCCAAGCCGCCCAAGCGCATGAGTGTGGCGCAGTTGGGCGATTTGCCGCTGATCTTGCCGACCGGCTCCCATGGCTTGCGCAGCACCTTGGAGGGCGCTTTTGCGCGGGCCAAGTGCAAGCCGAATGTGGTGGCTGAGATTGACTCACTGGCCATGTTGATGGACGCCGTCGACAACGGTTTGGGCTGCACCGTGCAGCCGTGGGCGGCGGTTGGGCGTTATGCCGATGCCGCGCAACGCTTCAAGCTGACCGAGATCAGCGACACGCTGGCGCGGCGGGCCACAGCCCTGTGCAGCCTGTCTGACGATGAGCTTTCACCGGCCGGTCTGGCCGCGCGTGTGGTGCTGGCAGATTGCGCGCGTGAAGCCGTGCTTTCAGGCCGCTGGGTTGGGGCTCGCTTGGTCAGCTGAGGGCTATGCCATCACAAATCGTGATGGCCCCATGCTGCTAGCCGGCTTTCAGGTCGGCAGTGCTTGCCCTAAAGTTCGCAGCTTATTCAAAAACAAGTGAACAGACGCTATTCCGACGTCATGGGGTTGGTTTGATCAGGGGAAATCCTCTGACGCTGGCGCTCGCCGCCCGTTAAGGTCGAGTTTTTACCCTTGCATGACAACAGGACACACCCATGATGGAATCTCGACTCTCACGCCGTAGCGTGCTCCAAGCCGCCGGCTTCGGCGCAGCCGCGTTGGCCTTGCCCAGCGTGCTGGCGCAGCCAGCTTGGCCGTCCAAAGCCATCCGTTTTGTGGTGCCCTTTGCGCCTGGTGGCACCTCTGAAATCGTCGCCCGCTCCGTGGCCGCAGAACTGAGCAAGCAACTCGGCCAATCGGTCTACATTGAAAACAAACCCGGTGGCGCTGGCGTCACCGCCATGCAAGAAGTCGCCAGAGCCGTGCCTGATGGCCACACCATCATCCTCGGCCATGTCGGCACGCTGGCGGTCAACCCGTACATGCTGAAAAACCAGCCCTACGACGTCAACAAAGACTTTGTGCCGGTGACGCTGTTGGCGAAAGTGCCGAATGTCTTCGTGATTCATCCGGACGTGCCGGCTAAAAACTTTCAAGAATTTGCCACCTACGTGAAGAAGCATCCCGGTCAGCTGAACTATGGATCAGCTGGCAATGCCAGCGCCGGTCACCTGGCGATGGAATACCTCAAGCTGGTCAGCGGCATGTTCATCACGCACATCCCTTACCGCGGCACCGGCCCGCAGCTGACCGATTTGATTGCGGGCCGGACGCAAGCTTCGTCGGCGGGCCTGCCGGCGCTGAGCGCCTACATCAAGTCGGGCCAGTTGCGTCCGATTGCGGTGGGCACAGCCCAGCGCATTTCCAGTCTGCCGGACGTGCCGACCGTCGCCGAGTTGGGCTTCAAAAACTTTGAAACCTCCCAGTGGTACGGCATTTTGGCCCCGGCTGGGACACCGCCGGAGGTGGTGAAGCGCTTGCAGGAAGAGTCCTTGAAAGCGCTCAAGTCGTCTGCCGTGTCGGCCCGTTTTGCGACCGACAACGCCATCGGCGGTGGCGGTCCGGCCAGTGAATTTGCCACCTTCATTGCGGGTGAGCAAAAGGTCTGGAGTGACATCGTCAAGCGCGCGCAGATTCGCGCGGACTGAACATAGATCAATCAAGTCGGGAGTGAATGAATGCTGGATGTTCTGGTGATTGGCGGCGGCAATGCCGCCTTGTGTGCGGCGCTGATGGCGCGTGAAGCGGGCGCCAGTGTGCTGGTGCTGGAGTCGGCACCGCGCGAGTGGCGCGGTGGCAATTCGGTGCACACACGCAATCTGCGCTGCATGCATGACGCGCCGCAAGACGTGCTGACCGAGGCCTATCCGGAAGAAGAATTCTGGCAAGACTTGCTCAAAGTCACCGGCGGGCTGACCAATGAAAAACTGGCTCGCTTGGCGATTCGCGAGTCCTCGGATTGCCGCGACTGGATGCGCCATCACGGCGTGCGTTTTCAGCCGTCGCTGTCGGGCACGCTGCACCTCTCGCGGACCAATGCGTTTTTCATGGGCGGCGGCAAAGCGCTCATGAACGCTTATTACCGCAGCGCAGAAAAACTCGGCATCGAGGTGCGTTACGAGTCGACGGTGAACCGTCTTGAACTCAAAGACGGCCGCTTTGTAGCCGCACACATGACCAGCCTAAATGGCAGCCAAGGCAGCCAGCGCATTGAAGCGCGGACCTGCGTGGTGGCCAGTGGCGGTTTTGAGTCCAACCTCGAATGGATGCGTGAAGTCTGGGGTCAAAACGACGCTGGCGAATGGCCGTCCGACAACTTCGCCATTCGCGGTACGCGCTTCAACATGGGCGTTTTGCTGCGCGACTTGATCGACCAGGGCGCCGACACAACTGGGGAGCCAAACCAAAGTCATTGCGTCGCCGTTGACGCCCGCGCCCCGCTGTATGACGGCGGTATTTGCACGCGGGTTGACTGCGTTTCTCTGGGCGTGGTGGTGAACAAACACGCCGAGCGTTTTTATGACGAAGGCGAAGATTTCTGGCCCAAGCGCTATGCGATCTGGGGCCGCTTGGTGGCGCACCAACCCGCGCAAGTGGCTTATTCAATCATCGACGCCAAAGCCGTGGGTCGCTTCATGCCGCCCGTCTTTCCCGGCGAAAAAGCCGACACCTTGGAGCAACTGGCGCGCCAACTCGGCCTCGACGAACAAGCTTTTGTCAAAACCGTGCAGGACTACAACGCCGCGTGCAAAGTGGGCACCTTTGACCACGGCGTGCTTGACGACTGCCACACTGAAGGCTTGAGCCCCGCCAAGACGCATTGGGCGCGGCCGATTGATACCGCACCGTTTTACGGCTACGCACTCAAGCCCGGCATCACCTTCACTTATCTCGGTATGAAGACTGACGAGACGACCGCCGTGCACTTTGGCGGCCAAGCCAGTCCGAACCTGTTTGCCGCCGGCGAGCTGATGGCCGGCAACGTGCTGGGCAAGGGCTACACCGCAGGCGTCGGCATGACCATCGGCACGGCCTTTGGCCGCATTGCCGGGGTCCAAGCGGCCAAGGCGGCCAAGGCTCAAATGGCCGATAAAGCCTCCACATCAACGACTTTGACGGAAGACCACCATGCTGCAGCTTGAAGCCCTGACCCGCGAGGCGCGAGCCCTGGCCACTGGCGATTTTTCGCTGACAGCGAACGAAACTGAAGTCAGTCGGCAAATGCAAATTTGCAATGCCTGCCGTTACTGCGAAGGTTTTTGTGCGGTGTTTCCGGCCATGACCCGGCACCTCGAATTCGGCAAGGCCGACATTCATTACTTAGCCAACTTGTGCCACAACTGCGGTGCTTGTTTGCACGCTTGCCAGTACTCGCCGCCGCATGAATTCGCCATCAATGTGCCGCAGGCCATGGCCCAAGTGCGCGTTCAGACCTATGCAGACTACGCTTGGCCGCCAGCGCTCGGTGCGCTCTACAAGCGTCAAGGCTTGATGGTGGCGATAGCGCTGGCCGTTGGTCTCGCGCTGTTTCTGGTGCTGGCGATTCAGATGCAAGGTCAGCTCTTTCATGAGCCGCTGGCGGGTAATTTTTACGCCATCTTTCCGCACAACTTGCTGGTCTCGATGTTCGCGCCGATCTTCTTGTTTGCCGTGCTGGCATTGGGGTTGGGCGTGCGCAGTTTTTGGCGCGACGTCTCACCGGCCACGGCTTCCAACGCCTTGGGTGAAGCCGCCATGGAAGCGACCTCTGCCGCGCTGCGTTTGAAGTACTTGGACGGCGCTAACCAACCCAGCGGTAATGAGCCAATCGAAGGCTGCCCGAACGACGACGACGCCCCCACGCTGTGGCGCAGGCGCTTTCACCACCTGACCTTTTATGGCTTCATGCTGTGCTTTGCCGCCACCTCGGTCGCCACGCTGTATCACTACCTGTTCAATTGGCAAGCGCCTTACGGTTACACCAGCTTGCCGGTGTTGCTCGGCAC
>JABMMH010000128.1 GCA_013205645.1 Polaromonas sp.
CACAACATGCCCGGACGCGTTCGGCTGTTTTTGGAGTTTTTGCGGGAGAGGTTTCAGACCGCAGCTGAGTGACGCGAAGATTTACCAACCGTTGGTAAATTTTTACCCAAGCTGGATGTTGAGGCTACGGATGACGTCGCCCCATTTCTCTGTTTCCTTTTTCAGGAAGGCCTCAAACCCAGCTGAGTCCAACATACTGGGGATCACACCCATCGTGGCTAATTTTTGTTGAATCTCTTTGTCCTGACCGATATTTATCAAGTTCTGTGCAATCTTTTTTTGGATTGCAATTGGCGTTTTCGCGTGTATGAAATAGCCGAACCAGCTGCTTGAAAAAACACCGCTTGCAACACCAGATTCTTCAACCGTCGGCAGATCTGGTGCTTGTGCTAATCGCTTCTCCGTGGTCACAGCTAGCGCACGAATTTTGCCGTCCTTGGCATATGGCATGGACTGCATGGTGTCAAAGTAGACCTTGACCTGACCGCCGATTAAATCGGTGATGGCTTGGGCGGTGCCTTTGTAGGGAACATGCAACACCTCGATGCCGGCCTTGGCTGCAAACAGCGCTGCAGCGAGATGCGGGCTGGAGCCTTGACCTGACGAGGCAAAGCTTAAAGCCCCCGGGTTTTTCTTGGCATAGTCGACCAGTTCCTTGACATTCATGGCTGGAACGGACGGGTGGACATACAAAACATTGGGAGCCGTGGCAGCCAATGCCAGCGGCACCAAATCTGTTGGTTTGTAAGGCAGCGTTTTGAACATAAATGGATTCGTGACCATGCCTACGCTGCCCAGAAGAAACGTGTGGCCGTCGGGGTTGGCTCTTGCTGCGACGGCCGCTCCCAAGGTAGCTCCTGCCCCTGGCTTGTTGTCAATCACCACGGCCTGACCCCAGCTATCTTTGAGGCTGTTTGCGTATATTCGGGCGATGTTGTCGGTCAGCCCACCGGGGGAGTACGGTACAACCAACTGAACCGCTTTTTGTGGGAAGTCTTGCGCCATCGCGCCGCTGGAAAGCAGCGCTCCGACAGTCATGATCAGCGCCTCCCGTCGTGAGATGTGGGCTGTTTCGTTGTGGGTAGTGAATGTTTTTGCGCAGTTCATGTGCGTTGCCTTTTATGGTTATGGTGAGACGGAATACTTGGGGCGGTCAGGCTGGTAAGCGGAGTTCTTGCTTGGCTAGGATGTTGCGTTGAATCTCGTTGGTGCCACCATAAATGGTAGTGATGGTGGCGTTGAGAAGGGGTGCGAGCGGGTCCAGATGGTCACCGCCGTGAAGCGGAATCAACTCACGGCTGCCACCGTCTGCTCCTGCCGCATGGACGAGTTCCAAGCTAATCCGCGAATAAGTTTCGGTCGCCCATATTTTCAACAGGGATGTACTCGCTGGCAATTTTTCACCGCGCTTGACGATGTCAGCGAAGTGGCCGTACATGGCGCTGAGGTCTTCAACATCTAGCAGCAAACGGGCATAGCGCGAGCAAAATGCAGTATCTGAAAACAAGGCACGGGTATCCGCCAACATGGTCAGTTGGCGCATGGCGCGGCGTGATTGCTGCGGACTGCCGACAAACAAGCGTTCAAAGCCCAGCAAGGCCTTGGCGATGCCCCAGCCTTGGTTGATGGCTCCCACCAGATTTTCTTCAGGGACACTGACCTGGTCAAAGAAGACCTCGCAAAACTCTTCTTCATCTGCGATGTTGCGAATCGGTCGGATGGTGATGCCTGGAGTCTTCAGGTTGACCAGCAAGAAGCTGATGCCACCCTGTTTGACAGTCTTGTCTGTGCGCACCAGCAAAAAAATATGGGTGGCATTGTGCGCCAGCGTCGTCCATATTTTTTGCCCATTCACGACAAACCTATCGCCTTGAAGAACGGCCTCGGTTCGCAGTGATGCCAAGTCGGAACCCGCCCCTGGTTCTGAATAGCCCTGGCACCAAATGTGTTCGCCAGAAATAATTTTTGGCATGTAACGCGCTTGTTGCTCCGCTGTGCCGTGCTGAATCAAAATGGGCCCAAGATTGATGATGCCTTGGTCTGGCGTGCGTGCTGCGCCGTAGGCTTCGAATTCCTCCATGAAGGCAAGCAGTTTGTCCGGTGGCAGTTCCATGCCGCCGAATTGTCGTGGCCAGGCGGGTGCAATCCAGCCGCGCTTTGACAATGCAAAATACCAGTCTTTGATTTCTTCCCAGTGCAATCGCCGTGTTGGATGGCGTAACTGCTGCGGGTAGTTCTTGTGCAGAAAATCACGGACTGTCGCCCGAAAGACGTCTTCAGCGACGCTGTTCCAATCTTGTGGATCTGGACCGTTCATCGGTTGCACTGCTGGACTGACTTGCGTTGACTCTGGGTCTTTTTGCTGCAGCGACAAGTAGCGCATACGGTGAGCTTCTTCACCGCCGAGCCACGACACGGTGTGCAGTACGCGCTTGAAGTACAGGCCGACGTCATATTCATCGGTGTAGCCAATGGCCCCGTGGAGCTGAATCGACTCTTGGACTATGTGCAGAGCTGCCTTGGCGCAGCGCGCCTTGATCCGGCTGGCAGTTGCCGCCAGCGACAAATCTCCCCGTTCGTGGGCCGCCAGTGCACCCTCAATTGCAGCGGCGGCCAGATCAAGCTGCATCCGCGCATCGACGGCCCGGTGTTGTAGGGCCTGGTTGGCGCCAATCGGCTTTCCGAATTGAACGCGCGTGTGCAGGAATTCCAGCGTTATCTCGAGCGTTCGCCTGGCGATTCCCAGCAATTCAAATCCCTGGACGATGCGAGCCACGTCATTGGCCTGCGCCAACGCTTTTTCAGCCGCCGCACCTGTCGCCAACAGTTGCGCGGCCGGAATCCGTACGTCATCAAAATGCAGCTGCGCCATGGCGGTTCCGTCGATGCGTGAACGAGCCTCAACGCACAGCCCAGAACTGTCGGACTCAACCCAGTACAAGGCAATCTCCTCATTCTGAAGGGCGCTGACAAGCCAGCCATCTGCACCTTGCCCGGGCGTGACCCAATCCTTCATGCCACGCAGACAATGCTGCCCGGCCTCAAGGCTTGCAACGGTGGTGGGCCGGCCTGGGTCTATTTGATCGGCGTGTTCCTGCCAAGCCAGACCGATGATCAACTCGCCTTGGCTGAGACCTCTCAAAAGGCGGTCGCGCAGCGCGGATGCTGGCAGCCTAGACAACACTATGGACGCTTGTACGGCGGCCGCTATGAAAGGTTCGGGCAAGGGGTGTCGACCTATTTCTTCAGCCACGGCGCCTGCTTCGCGCATGCCAAGTCCAAGGCCGTCGAGTGCCTCTGGAATCAAAATACCAGTCCAGCCGGCATTGGCCAAGGTCTGCCAAGTCTGGCGCTCGAAACCGGGGATGGTGCCGCGCAGGCGGCGTAGCCGGGTCAAGGGTGATTCGGTCAGCAATAAATCTCGGGCGCTCTCGGCAAAAGCCTGGGCGACACTGGAATCGTTCAAATTGAGAGTGCTCATTATTTTTTAGATGACCTGCAGAAAAAGGAAGAAGGCGGCCCTGCCGATGCGTAGTTGAGTCTAAAAGTGAGCCCTCGGCCATGCCAGTCGGTCTGCATATAAAGCAGCTATGCTCTGCCGGGTATGAGCAGCACAACACCCCAGTGGAACCTTTCGCGCCTGCGAACTTTCGTCGCGGTCTCCCAATTGGGGAGCTTGACCAAGGTCGGCTCGGCTCTGGGTTTGCCACAATCTGCCATCAGTAAACAGATCGCCCAACTGGAGTCCGATTGCGGAGGCCGACTCTTTCACAGAACCGGGCGCGGCATGATGCTGACCGAGCTGGGCGAGCGCGTGTTGCCAAGAATGAAGCGGCTGTTGGACGAGGCGCAGGAGCTGTCGGCTGAAGTCAGTGCGACGGCTCAGGTGCCCTATGGAGAGGTGCGAGTCGGTGCGCTGCCTTCACTGTATTTGTCCCTGATCGTTCCGCTCTTCACGCAGGTACGGGCCTTATTTCCGCACATCCGTCTGCATATTTTTGAAGGTTCAGCCGGTCAGATTGACCAGTGGATCAGCAATGGCTACGTGGACATTGGCCTGCCGTACCGATACGGCCGCGCCACGCTTTCAGATGTCGAGCACTTGGTGACCGTGGGTTCTTATCTGATGGGCGCTGCCAGCAGCCCGCTTCTGCGTGCTGAGGAAGTGAGTTTTCGACAGCTCGATGATTTACCGTTGGTGCTGCCGGGCGCACCCAGCAGTGTTCGCTTGTTGCTTGACCAGCTGGCCAAGCGCGAAGGCATTTCACTGCGCGTGGTGCTGGAGGCGGATTCAACGCAAATTCAAAAAGCGGCGGCCGCCACTGAAGGCGTTTATACGATCTTGCCCCGGCATTCGGCCGCTGCAGAAATCACCCAAGGTAAGTTGCGCGCCGCGCGTATCGTCAGTCCCTCCATGCAGCGCATGATTGTGATGGGGCTGACGGCGGCCCGCCCGACCTCGTTGGCGACCAAGGAAGTGGCCAATTTAGTTCGGATGTTGTTCCGCACAGGCATTGCCAGCAAGGTGATCGTTCCGGAAGATTCCACTGATGACTAGCTGATATCACCAACTGGGGTGGTCGCGGATGACAACTGCGACCTAGACTGCGGTCATTGAATTTTCAGACCACTGGAGCCTAGTTTGTCAACCTTGCTTTCGCATGTTCGTGTGCTTGACCTTAGCCGTGTGATGGCTGGTCCTTGGGCGGGCCAAATGTTGGCTGATCTGGGTGCCGACGTGGTCAAGGTTGAACGGCCCGGCTCAGGCGACGACACCAGAGCTTGGGGCCCGCCTTTTCTCAAAGACACAGATGGGCACGACACCCAAGAAGCCGGCTACTACCTGGCCGCCAATCGCGGAAAGCGCTCCATCACCGTCAATCTCGACACGCCTGAAGGCCAGCAGATTGTGCGCGAGCTGGCCAAGAATGCCGACATCATTCTGGAGAACTACAAGGTCGACACCTTAGCTCGCTATGGCCTGTCGTATGAAGATATCTGCGCCATCAATCCGAAGGTGATTTATTGCTCCATCACTGGCTTTGGTCAGACTGGCCCGAAGCGCACCCACTTGGCTTATGACTTCCTGATTCAAGCCATGGGTGGACTCATGAGCGTGACAGGCGAGCGCGACGATCTTCCTGGTGGCGGACCCCAAAAAATCGGTATCCCGATCATTGATCTGATCACCGGTGTCTATGCATCCACGGCGGTACTTGCTGCGTTGGCCAGTCGTGAAGTGACTGGAAAGGGCGAGCACATTGACTTGGCTATGCTGGACGTGCAAGTCGGTCTGCTGGCGAATCAAGCCATGAATTTTTTACTGGCAGACAAAACTCCCAAGCGAACCGGTAATGCCCATCCAAATATTCAACCACAAAACGTCTACCAATGTGCGGACGGTCAGATCGTATTGGTGGTCGGCAACGACGGTCAGTTCACCAAATTTTGTGATGTCATTGGCCGGCCGGAGTTGGCCAGTGACCCACGATTTAAGACAAATTCTGAACGTGTACGACATCAGGAAATTCTGCAGCCAATTATCGTAAAAGCTTTTGTGCAGGAGAGTCGAGCGCATTGGATCGAGCGGCTGGAGCAGGCCCAAGTGCCTTGCGGTCCGATCAATTCTATACCCGAAGTTTTCAACGATCCGCAAGTCATACACCGGCAGATGTTACGCCACATCCCGCATTCGCAGGCTGGTTCGGTGCCGCAGGTCGTCAGCCCTTTCCGCTTTAAAAATGCCAGCCTGAGCTTGGACAAAGCGCCGCCGCTGCTGGGCGAGCACACCGATGAAATTCTGCAAACAATCGGCATGACATCGGAGCAGATCAAGGCGTTTCGCGCGCGCGGAATCGTTTAAATACAGAGGTACAAAAATGTGCAAACTCAAACTTTTGGAGAATTTATGCAAGACCTGACGCAGCTGCGTATCGAGATGATTGGCCACGTGGCGATCTTAAGAATGAACTTTGCACCCGTCAACGCATTGAGCCGCACGCTCAGCGACGAGCTGACGTGGGCGCTGGACAAAATTTCGGAAACCGATGACGTGCGTGCGGTGGTGTTGACCGGCGAAGGCAAAGTTTTTTGCGCTGGTGCTGACCTCAAAGGCCGGGCTGATGTGATCAAAGGCCCGGGCGATCTGCCGGCGCATTCACGCCGAACGCGTGAGTGCTTCCACACCATTCGTGAATGTGCCAAGCCGATTGTGGCTGCGCTGAACGGTCCGGCTTTGGGTGCTGGTCTTGCTATTGCGGCGTCTTGCGATGTGCTGGTGGCGTCCGAGCGAGCGTCTCTCGGCTTGCCCGAAATTGACGTCGGTTTGCTGGGGGGCGGCAGTCACGCCATGCGTCTTTTCCCGCACTCGCTGCTACGCCGCATGGCCCTGACCGGTTATCGCGTGCCTGCTGCCGAGCTGTATCGACTGGGTGTCGTGGAGGCCTGCGTTCCGCACGAGCAGTTGATGGATGCCGCATTGGGCATTGCGAACAGCATGGCAGCCAAAAGTCCTTTGTCTGTCAGGTTGGCGAAGCAAACTTTGAATGCGATTGAAGGCATGAGTCTGCGCGACGGTTACCGCTACGAGCAGGACATGACGGCGGCCATTGCGAAAACGGAAGATGCGCGTGAAGCACAGCGCGCCTTCTTGGAAAAACGGCCTGCGGTTTTTGTGGGACGCTGAGTGCGGCTTGTCTTTGAAGCGCGCCAGTAGCGAATTTTTTGTTCACTCACCATGAAGGGCAAGCAGCATGTTCGTTGATAAAAATCACCTCTCCGACGCTTCGACAGCGGTCACTCGAAGAGCCTACAGCCCTGAGGAATGGGCTGTGCGTGTTGATTTGGCGGCAGCTTATCGCTTAGTTCATGAGTACGGCTGGACCGACATGATTTACAACCATATTTCAGCGCCGGTGCCCGGAGCTGAAGGGCATTTCTTGCTGAATGCCTATGGCCTGTCTTATGACGAAATCACGGCATCGTCGCTCGTCACTGTCGATCTGGCGGGCAACATCATTCACGCACCTGATCCAGCCTACGGTATCAATCTCGCCGGCTATGTGATTCACAGCGCCGTGCATGAAGCCCGGCACAACGCGGGTTGCGTCTTGCATACGCATACACCGGCGGGTATGGCGGTTGCGGCGCTCAAGTGTGGCTTGCTGCCGTTGTGTCAAACCGCCATGCGGTTCTCCAAAGTGGCTTATCACGACTACGAAGGCGTCGCCCTGAACAATGACGAACGTCGACGTCTGGTTGCAAACCTGGGTGACAGCGATGTGATGGTGCTCCGAAATCACGGCCTGTTGGCTGTGGGCCGCAGCATTCCTGAAGCCTTTAACAACATGTACCGCCTTGAGCGCGCTTGCCAAGTTCAGCTGATGGCCATGGCCTGCAACACAGAGTTGAATTTTGCGTCTGAAGCCTCCGTGAAAAATGCCAATGTTCAGTTGGCTGTGAACAATGCCGCCGGCCATGCTGGCCGCAGCACACCGCCCTTTGGTGTGATGGAGTGGCCAGCGCTGCTGCGCCGCCTCGACAAAAAAGACCCGTCGTTCAGGCACTGAAGCGCGCAGATGAAAACGGTTTTACCGCCCCTGGGGATTTTTCTGTCACAAGAGGTTCAGCGCAGTGAAGGCGCGTCCCTTGTCGCGCTGTGCGCTAGTGCGGGCGTGACTGCTGAACTCATTGTTCATGACCGTCAGACCCCGCCTGACGCGTATGCTCTGCAAAGTATCCACCTCGCCTTGCTGTCAGTGGATGTGATCGGCAAGTCGACCAAAACCACGCTGGAGCCTGAGATGCAAACTTTCGCGCAGACCCTGCGCGACGCGACAAATCTGCAGTGGTTGCAGGTGCCGTCGGCGGGCATGGACAGGCCTCTGTATGACGAGCTGTATGAGCGTGGCATTCAGTTGACCAGCTCGGCTGGTGCTAATTCCAAGGCCGTGGCACAAACCGCCGTCGCTGGACTGTTGGCACTGTCTCGCTGCATTCCGTTGTGGTTGAATGCTCAGAAAGAACATCGCTGGCATCCGCTGCGTGGCGAACTGATTCCGCCGCAACTCGACGGTCAGCATGCCGTCATCGTCGGTACCGGGGCCATTGGCCAGAATATCGCACGCATCCTTCAAGCGATGGACATGCGCGTGACCGGGGTGCGGCGATCGGCTGCTGCCTTGCCGCACTTCGACGAGGTCGTGAGTTTTGACATGATTGACAGCGTGCTGCCCACCGCCGACTGGTTGGTTTTGGCTTGCCCACTGACCGAATTGACACGAAATTTACTCAATGAGCCGCGCTTAAAGGCCATGCGCCGCAGTGCACGCGTCATCAATGTGGCGCGTGGCGAAGTCATTGATGAGACGGTCTTGATCAATGCCTTGCGCGAGGGCTATATTGCCGGGGCTTATCTGGATGTCTTTGCTGTCGAGCCCTTGCCTGCGGAATCGCCGTTGTGGGACTTGCCACAAGTGTTGATTTCGGCCCACAGTGCCGGAAACTCCACTGGCCATCAGCGCAATGTCGTCGCGCAGTTTAAGACTAATTTGCCTCGTTTTCTGCAGATGCAGTCGTTGCTCAACGAATGGAAACCGCGCGTGTCAGCGGCTGAAATAACCACGTCAATTGACCGCCGCCAACCCTAAAACCACCTGGCATGGCAACCTATTCAGTCATGAATTGAGCCCCCTACAAGAGGGGCGAACTTAACGTTCCCCGGGAGGGGATGCTCTTTATATTTTGGAAGACAACATGAAAAAACTGACACATTTGATCGCCCTTTTACTGGCTTGGTGTTCGGGTCCCGCCTTTGCCGCGGACTTTCCCGACAAGCCGGTCACCATGGTCGTGCCTTTCACTGCTGGCGGCAGCTCAGATGCCATTACCCGAATCGTCGCCAAGGAGCTGAGTCGCAAATGGAATCAGCCCGTCATCGTTGAAAACCGCGCAGGTGGCAATACTGTTATCGCTACCGCCTACGTGGCCAAGGCCAAGGCCGATGGTCACACGGTTCTGTACAACAGCTTTGCCTGGATCACCAACCAGTTCTTGGTCAAGGAGCTGCCTTACAAACCCACGGATTTAGCGCCGGTCACGCTGTTGGGGCGTTACCCGCTGGCCTTGTTTGTACAGGGTGACCTGCCCGTCAAGAATCTTGCGGAGTTCATCGACTATGCCAAGAAAAGCAACCGCCCCTTGACCTTTGGCAATGCGGGTGTCGGTTCGAGCATGCACTTGGCCGCACTTGAATTTACAAACCAGACTGGCCTGAAGACCATATCTGTTCCGTACAAGGGCAGCATCGCGGCACTGAACGATGTCATGGGTGGGCAGATCGACGCCATCTTTGAGGGCGAAGTTTTCCGCCCACATACCGAAACAGGCCGTGTGAAGGCCTTGTTTGTCGGTCAGCCCGACAGAATGCCGGGCTGGGCTTTGCCGAGTGCGGTTGAAGCTGGCTTGCCAAAGTTCAACATGGCGTCATGGTTTGGCCTGATGGTGCCCGGCGAAACGCCTGCGGCGATTCGCGAAAAACTCGCGACCGACGTGACCGAGGTGCTGCGCCAACCTGACGTGCGTGAACGTCTGCGTGTCTTGGGGCTGTTGGCCGAAGGCATGTCGTCTGCCCAGTACGGTGTTTACTTGGAAGCTGAGCGCATCAAATTAGGTGCTTTCGTCGCTCGCAACCGCGCTGAGCTGCAACAATGAGCGTGAGTGGCCTGACGGGCCACGACGCGTCATGTGCGCATTATTTGTCGATTGCTGATGTCGAGCGCGCAGCCCGTCGACGTTTGCCGGCATCGGTTTTTGGCTACGTTAGCGGTGGTACCCAAGACGAAGTGTCCTTGAAGGGCAATCGGGCAGTCTTTGACCGACTGGCGTTTCGTCCGCGCGGCTTGCGAGATGTGTCGCAGCGCAGTCAAACCGTGTCGCTTTGGGGTAAGACTTACACCAGTCCTATCGGCTTGTCACCGACGGGCATCAATGCCATGGTGTGTCACGATGCCGATGCCCTGCTGGCAGAGCAAGCGCACCTGGCTGGGCTGCCTTTTGTCATCAGCGGCGCTTCCAACGTGCCGCTGGAGCGGTTGGCGTCAATAGCGCCTGACTGCTGGTACCAGGCCTATTTTCCGGGTGACCGGACGCGTATCGAAAAGATCGTGCAGCGACTGGAGGCAGCAGCTATTGAGACCTTGGTGGTCACGATCGACACTTGCGTCGGAGCCAATCGTGAAAACAATATGCGCAATCATTTCAGCGTGCCTTTTCGCTTTTCGCCCAGTTTGTTGCTGGACGGGATCTTGCATCCGCGTTGGTCTTTTCAGGTATTTGCCAAGACGTTATTGACGGCGGGGATTCCGCGCTTTGCGAACATGGATGAAACGACGGGTAATCGGATCATTGACGACTCGCCTAAAGGCTTTCGCGCAGGTCGGGATCAACTGGACTGGGACACCTTGGCATGGTTGCGTGGACGCTGGCGTGGCAAGTTGCTTCTCAAGGGCGTTGTGCATCCCGGAGACGCTTTGTTGGCTGTGAAGCTGGGCGTAGATGGCATCATCGTGTCAAACCATGGAGGCCGCCAGCTCGACAGTGTTATGTCGCCGTTGCAGGCACTGCCCGATGTGTTGGCTCAAGTACCTCCGAATTTTCCGGTCATGGTTGACGGCGGCTTTAGGCGCGGCACCGATGTGCTCAAGGCAGTGGCCTTGGGCGCACGCATGGTCTTTTTGGGCCGGCCGCCGCTGTATGGCGCAGCCGTGGCGGGTGCTGCCGGAATTCGACGTGTGTTGGAGATTTTTCAAACTGAAATCGACCGTGACTTGGCCCTGCTCGGTTGCCGGTCGGTGAGCGAAGTCAGTTCGGATTTGCTGAGTGTCTGCGGCGCGCCCGTACTCAACGATCAACATTCTTCATCAGGCTGAGCAGCCCACGACTCAAAACGGCGCAGGCGCTGGAAACGTGCGCACCTGCGTTCTCACAAGCTGGGTCGGCCTTTTCTTGCGCGACCGTTACTTCTGAATATCGCCCAAGCAGAGGTATTTCATTTCCAAGTACTCGTCCATGCCGTGGCTGGAACCTTCGCGGCCAAGGCCGGACTGCTTGACGCCGCCGAAGGGCACGTGCTCGGTGGCGATCACGCCGACGTTGATGCCGACCATGCCGTATTCGAGCGCTTCTGCCACGCGGTAAATACGGCCGATGTCGCGGCTGTAGAAGTAGCTGGCCAGACCGAACTCGGTGTTGTTAGCGGCGTCAATGGCTTCTTGTTCTTTCTTGAAACGGAACACGGGCGCAAACGGACCAAAGGTTTCTTCGCGCGCGCAGAGCATATCGCTGGTGGCTTCCGAGATTACGGTGGGCTCGAAAAATTGGCCCGTCAGCGCCTTGCCGCCAACCATCAGCTTGCCGCCCTTGGCCAAGGCATCTGCCACATGGCGTTTGACTTTTTCAATGGCGGCGTCTACGATCAGCGGACCTTGCACCACGCCTTCGTCAAAGCCGTTGCCGACCTTGAGTGCCTTGACCTTGGCTGAGAATTTCTCAACGAAGGCGTCGTACACCCCGTCTTGCACATAGATGCGGTTGGCACAAACGCAGGTCTGGCCAGCGTTGCGGTATTTGCTGGCCATCGCACCCTCAACAGCGGAGTCCACATCAGCGTCGTCAAAGACGATGAAGGGCGCATTGCCGCCGAGTTCCAGGGCGAGTTTTTTGACGCTCGGTGCGCTTTGCGCCATCAAGATACGGCCAACTTCCGTCGAGCCGGTAAAGCTGATATGGCGCACCACGTCGCTGGCGCAAAAGACCTTGCCGACCGCAATCGAGTTGTCGCCGTCAGCCGTCAGCACATTCAGCACACCCGCTGGAATCCCTGCGCGCAGAGCCAGCTCAGCGGCGGCCAACGCGCTCAGCGGCGTCAGCTCGGCAGGCTTGATGACCACCGTGCAACCGGCGGCCAGCGCCGGCGCAACTTTGCGGGTGATCATGGCCAGTGGAAAGTTCCACGGCGTGATGGCAGCACAAACGCCGATGGGTTGCTTCAACACCATCAGGCGGCGGTTGTTGTCAAACTGCGGCAGCGTTTCACCGTTCACGCGCTTGGCCTCTTCGGCGTACCACTCGACAAAGCTGGCGCCGTAAGCGACTTCGCCCTTGGCTTCGGCAAAGGGTTTGCCTTGCTCGGCCGTCATGATGCGGCCCAAGTCTTCCACGTTGGCCATCAGCAATTGATACCACTTAAGCAAAATCGCGTGGCGTTCTTTGCCCGTTTTATTGCGCCAAGCGGGCAGGGCCGCGTTGGCTGCGTCGATGGCGGTGTTGGCGTCTTTGGGCCCCAAGTTGGCGACGTCGGCGAGCTTCAGGCCAGTGGCGGGATTGTTCACATCAAAACGGCTGCTGCCCTGGACCCATTGGCCATTGATGAACGCATCGGTCTTTAAAAGGGTTGGGTCGTTGAGCAGGGAAAGCGGGGAAGTCTTCATGTCCATGGTGTGCCTTTGGGTTGTTCTGGGGTGGTTCTGAGGGTGATTGGTGGGTGTTCTTGCTGCGTATTTTGGTGTATCTTGGAACGCAACCTTAAACCATAACGTGCTCAGGCCAGCTCTGCAGGCTGGGTCCCGGCTCGAAACTTATAATCTTGGGTTACACGAAACAAGCACTTATATGCAGCCTAGGCCCTGATGGGCCTGCGGTCAACAGAGCCCCTCCAAGATGAGCCAACCGAATTTCACCGTCGC
>JABMMH010000129.1 GCA_013205645.1 Polaromonas sp.
GGCCTGTGCGTCGTCCATGATGAAGACGCGTTTGACGTACAACTTGACGCCAGCGGCTTTGTCGCGGTTGAACAAATCCATAGGCGCTTTGGCCGGGATGAACAACAGCTGCGTGTACTCGGTGCCGCCTTCAACGCGGTTGTGCGTGGTGGCCAGCGGCGCTTCGTGGTCGTAGCTGATTTGCTTGTAGAACTCGTCGTACTGTTCTTGGCTGATGTCTTTTTTAGACCGCGACCAGAGCGCTGCGGCTTGGTTAACGGTTTCCCATTCGCCGGTGAAAACCATGCCGCCGGGTTGGTCGTTTTCGCCCTCTTTCCATTCTTCCTTTTCCATCTCGATGGGCAAGGAAATATGGTCTGAGTATTTGTTGATGATGCCTTTCAGTTTCCAGGCGTTGAGGTAGTCAACGGCGTCGTCTTTCAGGTGCAAGATGACGCTGCTGCCGCGCTCGGTGCGCTCGATCTCACTGACGTCGAACTCGCCGGTGCCGCTGCTGCTCCAACGCACGCCTTGGCTGGTCGGCAGGCCGGCGCGACGGCTTTCAACCGTGATTGAGTCGGCAACGATGAAGCCCGAGTAAAAGCCGACGCCAAATTGGCCGATCAATTGCGAGTCACTTTTCTGGTCGCCGGAGAGCTTGGAGACGAAGTCGCGGGTGCCGCTTTTGGCGATGGTGCCGAGGTTGTCGATGGCTTCTTGCTGCGACAGACCAATGCCGTTGTCGGCGATGGTTAGAGTCTTGGCGGCTTTGTCAAAGCTCACACGGACCTTGAGTTCGGGGACGTTTTCGTACAGCGTGGCGTCGTTCAGCGCCTCAAAACGCAGCTTGTCGCAAGCGTCTGAGGCGTTGGAAATCAACTCTCGCAGAAAAATCTCGGGGTTGGAATACAGCGAGTGGGTGACGAGTTGAAGCAGCTGGGCTACTTCGGCCTGAAAAGCGAGTGTCTGTTTTTGCATGGGTTGATAGATGGGTTGATGCTGGGTTAATTCAAGAGCTGTCGGCCACAGCACAAACCCTGATTCTAGAAAACTATGCGATCGGTCTGGCTCAGCAGGCTAAAGTCGAGCGCATGAGCAATACTGAATTCATCGCCCTGTTGGTGCTGGCCACGGCCATGAGCTTCACGCCCGGCCCGAACACCGCCTTGTCCAGCGCGATGGCGGCCAACCATGGACTGCGCCGCACCATGCCCTTTGTCTGCGCCGTGCCTTTGGGCTGGGGCCTGCTGTTGACCTTCAGCGCGCTCGGCGTGGGCGCCTTGCTAATCGCCCTGCCATTGCTGGCTTGGGCGGTGAAGCTGACGGGCGTAGCTTATTTAGTTTGGCTGGCGAGGCGCTTGGCCACGACACAAGAACTCGGCCAAGCGGATGCCCAAAATCTACAGATCGGCTTCTGGCAAGGCGTGGCGCTGCAGCTGGTGAACATCAAGGCCTGGATGCTGGCGCTGGCGCTTGTCAGCGGCTGGGTCGCCGGTCATGCCGACGCGGGTTGGCGCTTTGCCATCGTCTTACCGGTGATGCTGGCCTTCGCCTTTGGCAGCAATCTGGCGTATGCGCTGGTCGGCTCGCTGCTGCGCGAGTGGCTGGCCGGGCCCGACGGTACGCGCCAACGCCTGCGCTGGTTCAACCGCGTCATGGCGGCGGTGTTGGTGCTGACGGCGGGCTGGATGTTGCTGCGGTGAATGCGGCCCTGAGGCTAACGCAGGCCATACAATATTTTGCGGATAAATTGAAGTGCGCGGCAATGCGTTGCGTCACAAAGCCAAATGAGAACACAACAACAGAGACACGCATGAAAAACTTCACATCAAGCCTGCGGCAAGCACTGAAACGTCTTGGCACCTTGTGCCTGCTGTTGACCTCGGCACTGCTAGGCACGCCGGCCATCGCCGCGGACCTTTATCCTACCAAACCAATTTCCATTGTCGTCGCCTATGCGCCGGGCGGACAAGGCGACACCTTTGCGCGTATCGTCGGTGAGCGCCTTGGCGCGGTTTACAAACAAACCGTTTTGGTCGACAACAAACCCGGCGTTTCCGGCACCATCGGCACTCGTTTCGCGACCAAAGCCAAGAACGATGGCTACACCTTGTTCCTTGGTCAAACCGGCGAGATCGTCGTCAACCGGGTGTTGATGAAGGACCTCGGCTACGACCCGATGAAAGAATTAACACCCGTCGTACTGATCGGAAATGCCCCGCTGGTCATGCTCGCGCCGGCTGATGCGCCTTACAACACCATCGCTGAATTTATCCAAATGGCGCGCGCCAAACCTGGCGAATTCAGCTACGGTTCGGTTGGTGCCGGCACCCCCGGCCACCTGTCCGCAGTGGCCTTGGGGCTGGGCCTGAAACTCGACATGCTGCATGTGCCCTACAAAGGCGTCGGACCGCTGTTGTCTGACTTGATTGCCGGCCGTCTGCAAGCATTTTTCAGCAGTGCATCGGCGGCAGTGCCCCAAGTCAAAGGCGGCAAACTCAAAGCCCTCGCCGTGACCACGCCGCAGCGCATGAGCTCTTTGCCGCAGGTACCGACACTCACCGAATCCGGCTTGCCGGGCTTCAGCTACACCCTGTGGGGCGGCTTGTTTGCGCCGGCAGGTACGCCCGCATCGGTCATCGACAGCCTGAACCGTGAAGTCAACACCATCTTGGCCAGCCCCGACATTCGAGCTCGCTTCGATGCCGACAATCTGGCTGTTCCGAAAAACTCACCCGCCGAATTTGCCAATTACGTTCGCGTCGAAAGCGTGAAATTTGAAAAACTGGTGAAAGACGCCAACCTGATACTGGAACCATAAATGCAAGAACCCGTCGTTAGCGCTGCCAACACTCTGAATATTTGGGGCCGCATGAGCTCCGTCAATGTCAAAAAAGTGGTTTGGACAGCGCAAGAGCTTGGCCTCGACTTTCAGCGCACCGAGGCCGGCGGCCAATTTGGCGTGGTGAAAACGCCTGAGTTCATACGCCTGAATCCGAACTCGACTGTGCCAGTGATTGAAGACCAAGACTTTGTGCTGTGGGAGTCGAATGCAATCGTGCGCTACTTGTGCGCCAAGCATTCTCAAGGGCAGTTGTACCCGACCCCTTTGCGTGAGCGTTTTGCGGCAGAGCAGTGGATGGACTGGCAGCAAACCAACCTGAACCCGGTCAGCCGCCCCGGCTTTTGGCAGCTGATTCGCACGGCACCTGAGCAGCGCAATGCCGAGGCGATTGCAGAGTCCAATGCAGCTGTGGAGTCGCTGATGGAGGTGCTGGACGCGCAGCTGGGCCGCCATGCTTTTGTCGCTGGTGAGCACTTCACCATGGCCGATATTCCGCTAGGCTGCGAGGTGCATCGCTGGTTTGCTCTGCCGCAGCAGCGCCAGAGTCGCCCGAACATTGAGCGCTGGTTTCAAGTGCTCAGCGGGCGGCAAGCCAGCACCGGCGTGCTCGACATGACACTGAGCTGAACGCTCTGCTTAAGCACACCAAGCACACCATGCGCTCCCGCCGCTTCAAGCAAGTCGACGTCTTCACCAACAGCGCCTACCTTGGCAACGCACTGGCCGTGGTGTTGGACGGCGACGGTCTCAGTGATGACGCCATGCAGCGTTTTGCGCGCTGGACCAATCTCTCGGAAACTACTTTTTTACTGCCGCCGACTGACGCGGCAGCCGACTACCGGCTGCGGATTTTCACGCCCGGTGGTGAGTTGCCGTTTGCCGGCCATCCAACGCTGGGCAGCTGCCACGCTTGGCTTGAAGCTGGCGGGCTGGCGCGCGCAGAAGGCCAAGTGGTGCAGCAATGCGCTGTCGGCTTGGTGACGATTCAACGCGAACTTCAACATGACGCCAAGCGGCCAGAGCGCTTGGCTTTTGCCGCGCCGCCGCTGCGCCGCAGCCCAGCCGCACCCGCGTTACTAGCCGCCGTGGCTGATGCTTTGGGACTTCATGCGCAGCAGATCTTGGCGGCGCAGCTGCTCGACAACGGTCCGGTTTTTCTCGGCCTCTTGCTCGACTCGCCTGAGACCGTGCTGCAGCTCACGCCTGACCACGCAGCGCTTGTCAAGCTCCAAATCAAAGTCGGCGTCGCAGGCATCTACGCCGACGACAGCGCGAACGCACCGCCGTTGATTGGCCGCATCAACCGCGAGGCGGCTGCGTTTGCAAAATCAGGAGCGCCGGCCCAAGTTGCAGACGAAACACCGCTGCTTGAAGTGCGCGGCTTTTGCGCCGCCACGGGCATCAACGAAGACCCAGTCACCGGCAGCCTGAACGCCAGTCTGGCGCAATGGTTGATTGGCGAGGGACACTTACCAGAGCAATATCTTGCATCGCAAGGGGCGTGCATCGGACGCTCCGGTCAGGTCTACATCCAGCGCGATACCGCAGGACAAGTCTGGGTCAGCGGGCAATCGGTCACCTGCATAGTCGGCAGCGTGACCTTGTGACTGCGCTGGTTAGAAAGGCGTGAGCGTGTCGAACTCGGCCAGCAAAGCGGCCAGCGCCTGACCGCTTGCATTGAGCACAGCGCGGCCTTTGTCTGCCGTGGCTGCAGCGGCGTTGCCAGCGGCGCCCAAGTGGTTCAAGTCTTCAGCGGCCCAGGCCAATTTAACACTGCTGCCGTTGCCGATGATTGGAAAATTGTGCGCCCGCTCTTGGCTGCTGGATGGGAAGTTTTTGGCTTGCTGCATGTCCACACGCTCGGGGTGCAACGCCAGCATCATCGAGGTTTCGACGTCGCCGCCATGCACGCCAAAACGCGGCTCGTCGGCACCAAACAAGCTCTGCACAGCAGCCGGCATGGGCAACGCAAAGGTGTTGACCAGCGCAACCGTCATACCGAAACGTGCCCGCAATTCGCGCCCGACGATGTCCATGGTCGAGACATTGCCACCGTGTGAATTCAGCAGGACCAGTTTTTTGATGCCGGTGCGCACCACGCATTCACCGAGGTCGACCCAAGCCTGAATCAGGGCGGCAGAACTGAGGGTCAGCGTGCCCGGAAAAGCCACGTGCTCGATGCTGCGACCGACTGTTTGTGTCGGCAAAAAAAGCACGCTGAGTTCCGCCGCCAAATGCGGCAACGCATGCGCAATCACGCCGTTGACAAGGTCGGTGTCCACACTCAGCGGCAGGTGCGGGCCGTGTTGCTCGATCGCCGCCAACGGCAATACAGCGATGCTGCGGCTCACGTTCAAACGCGTGAAGTCTGGGCTTTTGAGCTCAGCCCAAAAACGGGGGGTGAGAGTGTTCATGCGTGGGGCCAGTTCAATGAAGGACGGTAAAGGCGTGAATGCAGTTCAAGCCGCAGCCGCCGCTTGCTGGATCTCGCTGCGCAATGGGCCCGCCACGTGTTGGCTGACGTGGCGGCTTTGCCGCTGAGCCCGTGCCTGGCCCGCTGGCGTGAGTGACGGGCTGACGGCTTGCAGCAGCTCCGCCAGACACTTGGGTTTGGCGCGTGCGCCGCTGGCTTGGTAGTCAGCCAACAGCGCTTGCCGCACGGTGTTCTCCGCCATGGCGCGCGGCCCTGTCAAATGCTCAAACAACAAATCAACCAGTTTTTCCAGGGCAAATTCATGCGTCTTGCCGGTGCTCTGCCAGAGCCAGTCGCTGAAATTCAAGAACGCTGAAAACGCCGACACCGGTGACTCATCAACACCATCCAGCAACAGCGAACGAGCGCGTGAGAACCGGCCCGAATTAGCGATCATGTCCCAGTAGCGCGCAAAGCGCTGAATGCGTTGCA
>JABMMH010000130.1 GCA_013205645.1 Polaromonas sp.
AGGTACTGGTTCCAGCCGTAGATGAACTGGATCACGAACAGCGCAGCAATCGAGGTCTTGGATAAAGGCAGCAGGATGTCCTTGAAAAAGCGCATCGGGCCAGCACCGTCCATGCGGGCGGCTTCGACCAACTCGTCCGGCACCGTCAGGAAAAACTGGCGGAACAGAAAGGTTGCGGTGGCCGAGGCGATCAGCGGCAGTGTCAGGCCGGCGTAGGTGTTGATCATGCCCAGGTCGGCGACGACCTTGTAGGTCGGCAAAATGCGCACTTCCACCGGCAGCATCAGCGTGACAAAGATGGCCCAGAAGAAAAACATCTTGAACGGGAAGCGGAAGTAAACGATGGCAAAAGCCGACAGCAGCGAGATCGAAATCTTGCCGACCGTGATCACCATGGCCGTGACGAAGCTGACCCACATCATGTGGGCCACTGTGGTGTTGGAGCCCAGTTTGCCGTCGCCGAACAGCGCCGCCTTGTAGGTTTCCCACATGTTGCTGCCAGGCAGCAGCGGCATGGGCACCTGCACGATGGCGTCGGCCGTGTGGGTCGAGGCGATGAGCGCCAAGTAGAGCGGAAAGGCCACCACCAGCACGCCCAGCAGCATCACGCTGTGGGACAAAAGGGTGAGCCAGCGGCTGCGGTCAACCATCAGTAGTTCACTTTCTTTTCGACGTAGCGGAATTGCACCACCGTGAGCGCCACCACGATCATCATCAGGATCACCGACTGCGCGGCCGAGCCGCCCAAGTCCAGGGCCTTAAAGCCGTCTTGGTAGACCTTGTAAACCAGGATCGAGGTGGCTTGGCCCGGGCCGCCGGCTGTCATGGCGTCGATGATGCCGAAGGTGTCGAAGAAGGCGTAGACGATGTTGATCACCAGCAGGAAAAAGGTGGTGGGCGACAGCAGCGGAAGCTGGATACTCCAAAACCGCCGCCACGGACCGGCGCCGTCAATGGATGCGGCCTCGATCAGCGACTTGGGGATCGACTGCAGGCCGGCCAGGAAGAACAAGAAATTATAGGAAATCTGCTTCCAAACAGACGCGATGACGATCAACGCCATGGCTTGGCCCTCGTTCATGAGGTGGTTCCAGTTGTAGCCCAGCTGGCCCAGACCATAAGACAACACGCCGATGGACGGCGAGAAGATGAAGATCCACAGCACGCCAGCAATGGCCGGTGCCACGGCGTACGGCATGATCAGCAGCGTTTTGTAGGCCATGGCACCGCGCACCACGCGGTCGGCAAAGATGGCCAGCACCAGCGACAGCGACAGGCCAATGACCGCCACCAGCACCGAGAACTGCGCCGTGATCTTGAACGAGGCGTGGTAAGTAGGGTCGTTGAACAGGCGGCGAAAGTTGTCCAGCCCGATGAATTCGCGGCTCATGCCGAAAGGGTCTTCTAAGTGCAGGGATTGCAGCAGGGCTTGGCTCGCCGGCCAGAAAAAGAAGACGCTGATGATCAGCATCTGCGGAAGGATCAGCGCCCAAGGCAGCCATCCAGAGCGAAAAAGTACGCGTTTTTCCATGGGTCACATCGTTAAAAAGCCACCGGGCCCCTTGCGGGGCCACGGAGGCTGGGTGCGGTTTCAGTGCTTCTTTGTTAGGGCTTATTTCTTGCTGTTGGCCTGCTCAAAGCGGACCAGCAGTTCGTCGCCGCGCTTGACGATGGCGTCCAGCGCGTCTTTAGCCGACTTTTTGCCGGACCAGACTTGTTCCATTTCTTCGTCCTCGATGGTGCGGATTTGCACGTAGTTGCCCAGGCGGATGCCGCGTGACTTGTCGGTCACCTTGCGCACCATCTGCTGCACCGCCACGTCGGTGCCGGGATTCTTCTGGTAGAAACCGGATTTTTCGGTCAGGTCGTAGGCGGCCGTGGTGATCGGCAGATAGCCGGTGCGCTGGTGGCTGGCTGCTTGCACCTTGGTCTGCGACAGGAAATCGAAGAACTTGGCGATGCCCTTGTACTCTTCGGCCTTCTTGCCTGACATGACCCACAGCGAGGCGCCGCCGATCACGGTGTTTTGCGGTGCACCCTTGACGTCGGCGTAGTAGGGCAGCGGGGCTAAGCCGTAGGCAAACTTGGCGTTGTTCGAGACGTCGCCGTAGAAGCCGGACGAGGTCTGGATCATGGCGCACTCGCCGGCCGTGAAGGATGCTTGGGCGTTGGAGCCTCGGCCCTTGTAGACAAACTCGCCCGCAGCAGCGGCCTTGGCCAAGTTCTCAATGTGTTTGACGTGCAGCGGCGAATTGACCTTCAGGCGCGCGTCCATGCCGTTCAGGCCATTGCCCTTGGTGGCGAACTCGACGTTGTGCCAGGTGGAAAAGCTTTCCAGCTGAGTCCAGCCCATCCAAGCCAGCGTCATCGGACAGCTGTGGCCGCTTTCTTTGAGTTTCTTGGCGGCGGCGAAGACTTCAGGCCAAGTGGCGGGTGCTTTGTCGGCATTCAGGCCGGCCTTCTTGAAGGCGTCTTTGTTGTAATAGAAGACGGTGGTCGAGCTGTTGAACGGGAAGCTCAGCATCTGGCCGTTGGGTGCTGTGTAGTAACCGGCGACGGCGGGGATGTAGGCCTTGGGGTCGAACGCCAAGCCGGCATCGCTCATGATCTTGCCGACCGGCACGGTCGCGCCTTGGCTGGCCATCATGGTGGCGGTGCCCACTTCAAATACTTGCAGCACGTGCGGCGCATTGCCCGAGCGGAAGGCGGCGATGGCGGCCGTCATGGACTCGTCGTAGCTGCCTTTAAAGGTCGGCACGATTCTGTAGTCTTTTTGACTGTCATTGAATTGCTTGGCCAGGTCATTGACCCACTGGTTGTTGACGGCGGTCATTGAGTGCCACCACTGAATTTCGGTTTGGGCTTGGCTGGCCAACGGGGCGAACATGGCGCTAGCTGCCAGCGCAAGTGCGGTAAAGCGAATCTTCATGGGAACTCCTGAAATAGAGAGGACTGTAAAACTAACAGTTTATGAATAATTTGTGACAGTTGTTTTACATGACAGGCGGAAAATCAACAACCGGAGTTTCCCAGAGGTTTGTCCGTGTTACCTGTGTGTTGGTTTCGGTGCTGCGGTAACATTGTCCTTCAGGCGGGTTCCCCTCCTTGGCTGCTAACTTTTGCACGATGAACGCTCTTACTACTCTTGATGAATTTCACGCCATCACCGGCAATGCGGGTGATTTGACGTCCGGCCTTGCCGCTGAGCAAGCCCGCATTCGTGAAATTCCGTACAACTACACCTCCTTTTCTGACCGGGAAGTCGTGATTCGCCTGCTGGGCGCACGGGCTTGGGATTTGCTCAATAGGCTGCGCGACGAGCGCCGAACCGGTCGATCCGCCCGCATGCTGTACGAAGTCTTGGGCGATATCTGGGTGGTGCAGCGCAACCCCTATTTGCAGGACGACCTGCTGGACAACCCGAAGCGCCGCAAGTTGCTGGTCGAGGCTTTGCAGCACCGCCTTGGTGAAGTAGAAAAGCGCCGCACGCCAGGCGCGGATGCCGAGCGCGATGCCATCGTCGGCGAATTGCTGGGCTTGGCGCGGGCTGCAGTGGATAAGTTTTCTGTTTCTTTCAAATACATGGTTGACTTGCGTCGCCAGACCGAGCGCAAGCTGGGCAAGTGCACGCAAAAAGACAACATCAAGTTCGACGGCCTGTCGCGCGTCTCGCA
>JABMMH010000131.1 GCA_013205645.1 Polaromonas sp.
CCAACTGCGCCTTGATGGCCGCTAGCAAGGCGTCTTTGTCGGCGTTGGCAATGATGACTTGCACCTGGGTCGCAAAGCCGCGACCAAGCACTTGTTCAGTTTGATTGAGATTGTTAAAAGTCAAGCCATGCGCCGCCGTTGGAGCGCTGGTGAAAACGTTGGCGTTGGGCGACATGAGGAGCAGGTCGAGTAGTTTTTCTTCCACTGCCGGTGGGCAGAGCAAGGTCAGGCACAGGTCAGACATTGGAGTTCTTTCGTTTCGCAAAGCCAAAACGCAAATACAAAATCGGCAGCAGCAGCAAAGTCAAGGCGGTGGCCGTGATCAATCCGCCGATCACGACGATGGCCAGCGGACGTTGGATCTCAGACCCTGGCCCAGTTGAAAAGAGGAGGGGAATCAAACCAAAGGCGGTGATGGAGGCCGTCATCAAAACGGGCCGCAGCCGGCGCTTGGCACCTTGCAACACGACCTCCATCATGGCCAAGCCTTCGCTTTTCAGTTGGTTGAAATAGCTCACCAAGACCACGCCGTTGAGCACTGTGATGCCGAGCAGCGCAATGAAGCCGACCGACGCCGGTACCGACAGGTATTCGCCGGTGAGCCATAAAGCGACGATGCCGCCGACCAGTGCAAATGGGATGATGCTCAAAATCAGCAGCGCTTGGCGGACCGAGCGAAAGGTTGCAAACAGCAAGACAAAAATCAAGCCAAGAGCGACCGGCACCACCACGCTGAGCCTGGCCGCAGCGCGTTGCTGGTTTTCAAACTGGCCGCCCCAGCTGATGCGATAACCCGGCTCCAGCGGCACTTTTTGAGTGATCAAGGCTTTGGCTTCGCCGACAAAACCGACCAAGTCCCGGTTCGTGACATTGGCCACGACCACGCTGTAACGACTGCCCATTTCCCGGTCAATCTTGACCGGGCCGGGGGCGCGCTCCAGCTTGGCCACACTGGTCAAAGCCACCGTGTGGCCATTTTTGCTGGTGATGCGCAGGGCCGAAAAATCAGCCGGCGACATGCGCAGGCTTTCAGCACCACGCAAAACAATCGGCGTGCGGCGATTGCCTTCAATCACCACGCCAGCGCGCTGGCCTTCGATCTGCATGCGCAGCGCGTCTTGAATTTCTTCAACGCTCAAGCCCAGTCGACCGGCCTGCAAACGGTCCACCGTCACCTTAAGGTATTGCACGCCATCGTTTTCGACGGTGTAGACATCTTGGTTGCCTGGCACGGTCTTCAGCAAGACTTCGATCCGGTTGGCATAGTCGTTGAGCTTGTTCAGGTCGGGGCCAAAGATCTTGACGGCTACGTCGCCGCGGACCCCGATGATCATCTCTGACACCCGCATCTCGATCGGTTGCGTGAAGCTGTAAAGAATGCCGGGCATGGGGTCGAGTACCTTGCGCACTTCATCCTTCAGCGCTTCTTTGGTTGCCATGCGCCATTCGCCTTGCGGCTTGAGCAGTAAGTAGCTGTCGGTCTGGTTCAGACCCATCGGGTCGAGCCCGATCTCGTCGGAGCCAGCGCGGGCCACGATGCCGTGCACTTCAGGAATAGCCGCCATGAGGGCTTGTTGAATTTTCAGGTCCAGCGCGGCACTTTGTTCCAGGCTGATGGACGGCAGTTTTTCAATGCCGACGATCAAGTCACCCTCGTCCATGGTTGGCATGAAGGTCTTGCCGACTTGGCTGTAAATCACCCCAGCGCCCACCAGCATGACCAGCGCCGCCGCCACCACCGTGCGCTGGCTGCGCATGGCCCAGCCCAGCGCCGGTTCATACAAGGCCAACAGCTGGCGTGGTAACCACGGGTCTTGGTGCTTGACGTCGCGCAACACATAAGACGCCAGCACCGGGATAACGGTGAGTGACAAAACCAGAGAACCGGCCAGTGCAAAAACGATGGTCAGGGCCACCGGCACAAAGTATTTGCCTTCCAGCCCCTGCAAGGTCAGCAGCGGCAAGAACACCGTGATGATGATCAAGATGCCCGCCGTGACTGGCACCGCCACTTCACGCACGGCGCGGTAGATCAGGTGCAGTCGCGGCAGTTTGCTGGCGCTAGGGTCGGTGGCCAGACGCTGCACGATGTTTTCAACCACCACGATGGCGGCATCGACCAACATGCCGATGGCAATCGCCAGACCCCCCAAACTCATCAAGTTGGCCGACATGCCAAAGCTACTCATCAGAATAAAGGTGAATAGCGCGGCCAAGGGCAACACCAGCGCCACCGTCAAAGCGGCGCGAATATTGCCCAAAAACAAGCCCAGCAAAATAATCACCAGCAGCGCCGCTTCCAGCAGCGCGGTGGAGACCGCGTTGACCGCCTTGGTGACCAGCGAGGAGCGGTCGTAAAAGGTCTTGATCACCACGCCCGCGGGCAGGCTGGC
>JABMMH010000132.1 GCA_013205645.1 Polaromonas sp.
GCAGCATCAAGACCCGCAACGAAAAATCAGACCTGGGCGGCACCATGCGGCTTGGCGCGCAAAGCTCTGATGTGAGTCGTGGCACCTTGGCCCACCAAATTTATGGCGATGTGGTCACCGAGCGCCACCGCCACCGCTACGAGGCCAATGTCAATTACCTGGACCAATTGCGCAGCAAGGGCCTGGTGATCTCGGCCCTGACGCAGCGCGAGCAGCTCACTGAAATCATTGAACTCCCGCCTTCTATGCACCCTTGGTTCATGGGCGTGCAGTTTCACCCTGAATTCAAGTCCACGCCCTGGAATGGCCACCCGCTGTTCAACGCCTACATCAAGGCCGCGCTTGACCAACAAACCACGGTTAAAAAACGCAAGGTGGCAGCATGAAACTCTGTGACTTCAACATCGGTCTTGACCAGCCGTTTTTCTTGATTGCCGGCCCCTGCGTGATCGAGTCTGAGCAGTTGCAAATGGACACGGCCGGCACGCTGAAAGAAATCACCGCGTCGCTCGGCATTCCGTTCATCTTCAAATCCAGCTACGACAAAGCCAACCGCTCCAGCGGCACCACATTCCGCGGTCCGGGCATGCTCAAAGGTCTTGAGATTCTGGCCAAGGTCAAGCGCGAGTTGGGCGTTCCCATCCTGACCGACGTGCATTCAGAAACCGACATCGCAGCGGTTGCCGCCGTGGTCGACGTGCTGCAAACGCCGGCCTTTTTGTGTCGCCAGACAGACTTCATCACGGCAGTCGCGCAATCCGGCAAACCGGTGAACATCAAGAAGGGCCAGTTTTTGGCCCCGGGCGACATGAAAAATGTCATCGACAAAGCCCGCGCCGCTGCCCGCGAAGCCGGTCTTGACGAAGACCGTTTCATGGCCTGTGAACGTGGTGCCAGTTTTGGCTACAACAACTTGGTGTCGGACATGCGTAGCTTGGCGATCATGCGGGAAACCCGTGCGCCGGTGGTGTTTGACGCCACGCACTCGGTGCAATTGCCAGGCGGCAACGGCACCAGCAGTGGCGGCCAACGCGAGATGGTGCCGGTGCTGGCGCGTGCGGCAGTCGCCGTGGGCGTGGCGGGCCTCTTCATGGAAACGCACCCAGACCCGGCCAACGCCATGAGCGACGGCCCGAACGCCGTGCCACTCAAGCACATGCGCGCCCTGCTGGAGACGCTTCTTGAGCTTGACCGCGTGACCAAGAAAAACGGCTTTCTTGAAAACAATTTCGGGCTTTGATTTCGAACATCAACCCGCTTAATTTAATTCGACTCTGACCCCCTTTCATTCTGACCCCCTTTCATTAAAGAGAAAAACACATGAGTGCAATTGTTGATATCGTCGGCCGCGAAATCCTAGACAGCCGGGGCAACCCGACCGTCGAATGCGACGTGCTGTTGGAGTCTGGTGTGATGGGCCGCGCTGCGGTGCCGTCAGGTGCCTCCACCGGTTCGCGTGAAGCCATCGAACTGCGTGACGGCGACAAGTCGCGTTACCTCGGCAAGGGCGTGCTCAAGGCGGTTGAACACATCAACACCGAAATCTCGGAAGCGGTGCTGGGTCTGGACGCCAGCGAACAAGCTTTTCTGGACCGCACGCTGATCGACCTCGACGGCACTGACAACAAAAGCCGCTTGGGCGCCAATGCGATGCTGGCCGTCAGCATGGCCGTGGCCCGTGCCGCCGCTGAAGAAGCCGGCCTGCCGCTGTACCGCTACTTCGGTGGCAGCGGCGCCATGCAAATGCCTGTGCCCATGATGAACGTGGTCAACGGCGGTGCACACGCCAACAACAACCTCGACCTGCAAGAGCTGATGATCATCCCGATCGGCGCACCGAGCTTTCGCGAAGCCCTGCGTTACGGCGCTGAAGTTTTTCACGCCTTGAAGTCGCTGATTCACGACAAAGGCATGAGCGTGGCTGTCGGAGACGAAGGCGGTTTTGCGCCCAACATGCCGAGCCACGAAGCCGCCATTCAGTTGATTTTGGAAGCCATCGACAAAGCTGGCTTTGTCGCCGGTGAGCAGATCGCCTTGGGCCTGGATTGCGCCGCCTCTGAGTTCTACAAAGACGGCAAGTACGAGCTGTCAGGCGAAGGCCTGAGCCTTGACGCCACGCAGTGGACCGACATGCTGGCCAGCTGGGTCGACAAATACCCGATCATCAGCATCGAAGACGGCATGGCCGAAGGCGACTGGGACGGCTGGAAGATTCTGACCGACCGCCTAGGCAAGAACGTGCAGATCGTCGGTGATGACTTGTTCGTCACCAACACCAAGATTCTCAAAGAAGGCATCGACAAAGGCATCGCCAACTCGATCCTGATCAAGATCAACCAAATCGGCACGCTGACCGAAACCTTCGCCGCCATCGAAATGGCCAAGCGCGCGGGTTACACCGCCGTGATTTCGCACCGCTCGGGTGAAACCGAAGACTCGACCATCGCCGACATCGCCGTCGGCACCAACGCCGGACAAATTAAGACCGGTTCGCTGTCGCGTTCAGACCGCATGGCCAAGTACAACCAGCTGCTGCGCATCGAAGAAGACTTGGGTGACGTGGCCACCTACCCGGGCCGTGCCGCTTTCTACAACCTGCGTTAATTTAACAACCAGCGTTTGAATGGTTCAGACCGTGGGAAAACGCCTCCTGCTCGCCCTCTTGCTTGCACTCCTGGTCAATTTCCAGGCGCAACTCTGGCTGGGCCGGGGCAGCATTCCCAACGTTCGAAACATGCAGCACAAGCTTGAGGAACAGCTTGATCAAAACAAGCTGGAGCAGGCCCACAACGAACGCCTGAGCGCCGAAATTGGCGACCTCAAGGAAGGTCTTGCGATCGTCGAAGAAAAAGCCCGTATGGATTTGGGCATGGTCAAGCCCAACGAGATTTTTGTTCAAATCGCCAAATAAGGCGAACGGCCAGCACGTCCGCCATAGCTCTTCATGACGGCACCCAAACTGGTCACTGTCGCCCTGCTGGGTGCCGCCGGCACTGGCAAGAAAAGCTTGGCCGAGGCGCTGAACAACGCGCTGAGGCCAGCATTGGTATCGACGCCACTGCGCTGGCAGATCACCACAGACACAGCGTTGCAGCGCCTGCTCCAGCGTGACAACGCAAATCTTGACACCGCATCCCCGGACTTCAAAGAAGCCGTAGCCCAACAACGCCGCTTTGACCACAGCTTGCTGCTCGGCTTGGACCTCGCGCCGTCAGCACGCGCACTGCAGCCTCACAGCGCCGCCGAACGCAGCCGCATGGACACGCTGCTGCGGCGTTCGCTGACCCAAGCCAGCGTGCCGTTTCAAGTGATTTACGGGACAGGCGATGAGCGGCTGCGGCAAGCGCTGTCAGCCCTTGGGGCGTTGAAGTCTCCGGCAGCCAAGCCCGAAACCCCGCCAGCAGAAACAACCAGCCCCCGCAAGCCCTGGGTCTGGGCCTGCGACAAATGCAGCGACCCGGTGTGCGAGCACAAGCTGCTGAGCGACTTGTTATTGAAGCGTTGAAGCCGGCGGCAATTGCCGGCCTTGCTCGGTGAACAGGTGCGCCGCATCGACCGGGTCAAAGTCGTACTGGGCACCGCAAAACTCGCAACCAACATTGACATCACCGCGCTCGGCCAAAATGCTGTCGATCTCGTCAACCCCCAACCCGCGCAGCATGTTGCCAACTCGCTCGCGGGAGCAGCTGCAAGCAAAACTCGGCGCGTCAGGCTCAAAACGCGTGATCTGCTCTTCCCAAAACAGCCGCCGCAAGATGGTGTCGGCATCCAGCGTCAGCAGCTCTTCGGCCTTCAGCGTGGACGCCAGCAAGGCGATTCGGTTGTAGTGTTCGTTCAAACCAATCTCGTCTTCATTGGCAGA
>JABMMH010000133.1 GCA_013205645.1 Polaromonas sp.
ACGCCATGGCGATCATGGCGCGCTGCCGTTGACCGCCCGACAACTGGTGCGGAAAAGAATGAGAACGGCGCTCGGCCTCGGGAATGCCAGTGTCGGCCAACAAAGCCACTGCGGCTTGATGCGCCTCGGCCGGACTCAGCCCTTCTTTGAGCTGCAACACCTCGGCGATCTGATTGCCGACGCTGAAGAGTGGGTTCAAGGCCGTCATCGGTTCTTGAAAAATCATCGCGATGTCGCGACCGCGAACAGCGCGCAAGTCGCGCTCAGACAGCGCCAGCAAGTCTGTCTGCGCATCGCCTTGAAGGTTGTCTTGGACACCTCGAAAAACCGCTTGGCCCGAGGTTTGAGCGCCTTGCACCAAGCCCAGCAAACTCAACGCTGTGACGGTTTTCCCTGAGCCCGACTCACCCACCAGGGCCAGCTTTTCACCGACGGCGACAGAAAAGTCGATGCCGCGCACCACTTCTTTGCCGGCGAAAGACACGCGCAGACCTTGCACGTCCAATAAGTTAGGCGCGCTCATCGGTCAGCCTTTCGCGGGTCTAGCGCATCACGCAGAGCGTCGCCCATGAAGGTCAACAAGAGCAACGTCGTCACCAGAACCGTGAAGGTTGACAACGAAATCCACCAAGCGTCTATGTTGTTTTTGCCTTGCGACAGCAACTCGCCCAACGAAGGTGTTCCTGGCGGCACGCCCAGTCCCAAAAAATCCAAAGATGTCAAAGCCAAAATAGCGGCGCTCATGCGAAACGGCAGAAAGGTCACCACCGGCGTCATGCTGTTCGGCAGCACATGGCGGATGATGATTTGCCACGGACTCAAGCCCATGGCGCGGGCGGCTCGAACGTAATCCAGTTGCCGATTCCGCAAGAATTCAGCACGCACGTAGTCAGACAAGCCAAGCCAGCCGAACAGACTGAGCAGCACCAGCAACAAAGCGATGCTGGGGGCAAAGACAGCGCTGAAAATAATCAGCAAATACAACTCCGGCATAGAGCCCCAGACCTCCATGAAACGCTGAAAAGCCAGGTCCACCTTGCCACCAAAATAGCCTTGCAGCGCGCCCGACAACACGCCCAGCACCACGCCGGTGAAGGTCAAGGCCAAGGCGAACAGCACGCTGACCCGAAAGCCATAAATCAATTGCGCCAGCAAGTCACGCCCACGGTCGTCCGTGCCCAGCCAGTTGTCGCGTGTCGGCCGCGACGGATTCGGCTCCTTGGCGAAATAATTCAGCGTCCTGGGGCCGTAAGGATTGGGGGCGTAAATCACCCAATTGCTACCCGCCGTTAGTTTGTTCTGAATGAACGGGTCAAGGTAGTCGGTGGCAGTTTCAAAATCACCACCGAAGGTTTTTTCCGGATACACGGTGACGATTGGAAAGTAATAGTTGCCTTCATAGTTGAGCAGCAAAGGCCGGTCGTTCGAGACCACCTCGGCCATCAAGCTGACCAGCACCAGCGCGCAAAACAACACCAAGCTGCTGAAACCGAGTCGGTTACGGCGAAAGCGCTGCCAAGCTCTGCGCGATGGCGACAAAGATACTTGCGCATCGGGGGGGTTATTCGAACCGTACACGCGGATCCGCCCAAACATAACAAAGGTCACTCACCAGCTTGGTGAACAAGCCAATCAGCGTGAAAAAATACAGCGTGCCCAGCACCACCGGGTAGTCACGCCGGATGACACTTTCATAACTCAGCAAGCCCAAGCCGTCGAGCGAAAACAGCGTTTCAATCAGCAGTGACCCGGTGAAAAAAGCACCCACAAAGGCCGCCGGAAAGCCGGTGATGATGGGGATCAGCGCGTTCCGAAAAACGTGTTTGTAAAGGACCTGCCGCTCGGCCAAACCCTTGGCCCGCGCCGTGATGACGTACTGCTTGCGAATCTCTTCCAAAAAAGCGTTTTTTGTCAAAATAGCTGTCACGGCAAAGCTGCCCAAGACCATCGCCGTGACCGGCAAGGCGATGTGCCACAGGTAGTCCACCACGCGGGCCGCCCAGCTCATCTCGTCCCAGTTGCTGGAGGTCAAACCACGCAACGGAAACCACTGCAGTTGCCCGCCAAAAATCACCAACAAAACGACACCCAGCACAAAGCCCGGAATGGCATAACCGACCAGCACCAGCAAGGTCGTGACGAGGTCAAACCGCGAACCCGCCCGCACGGCCTTGGCCACGCCCAAGGGCACGGCCACCAAGTAGCTGATGAGAAAAGTCCACAAGCCAAGGCTGATGGAGACCGGCAGCTTTTCGATGATCAGTTGCGAGACGTCTTTGTTTTGAAAAAAACTGGTGCCCAAGTCAAAGCGGGCGAATTGCCCGAGCATTTGAAAGAAGCGTTCATGGGCGGGTTTGTCAAAACCATACAGCGCTTTGATCTGCTCAATGCGCTTCGGGTCGACGCCCTGCGCGCCCCGGTAACTGAAGCCGCCGCCTTCGGCACCAGCGCCACCGCTCGCACCCGCTTTGGCCTCGGCCAGATACTGCTCGACCGGCCCCCCAGGCACGAACTGCACGACCGCAAAGGTGATGATCAAAACGCCGAGCAAGGTCGGCACCATGAGCAGCAAACGTTTGAGGATGTAAGCCAGCATCAGCGCGCCCACCAAGTGAAAATCGCCCAAGGCTCGCCCGTGGAATAAGCCGGCGTCAAAGGCGAGCGAGCGAGTCGTTTGTCATTGAAAGCCATGCGGTGGGTCGACGCCGTCCACTGCGGAATCAGGTAGTGGCTGTGGCTGATGACGCGGTCTAGCGCGCGGCAAGCGGGCAGCAACTCGGCCTGGGTTTTTGCGCTGGTCATGCGCGCAATGATCGCATCGACCGCCGGGCTGCTGACGCCCGCCATGTTGCCGGAATCTTCCGTCACGGCGGCTTGGCTGCCGAACATATTGGCGTACTCTTGGCCCGGGTTGTGGGTGCCCCCATAGGCCAACGAGACGATGTCGAACTCAAACTTGCTCAGGCGCTGCTGGTACAGCGCGAAATCGACGGCCCGGTAATTAAGTTTGATACCGAGTTTTTCTAGGTTGCGGGCCCAAGGCGCCACCACGCGTGCGCCGCCTTCGTTGCTGTCGAGGTACTCGATCACCATCGCTTCACCGCTGCTGTTACTCAGCACGCCGTCTTGGATGCTCCACCCGGCGTCGGCCAACAGGTCACGGGCGCGGCGCAGGTTAGACCGCAGAGAGCTGTCACCATCGGTGCGCGGTGGTGCAAACATCGGGCCGATTGCGGCAGCGGGTATCTGCTGACGCCATGGCGCCAAAATAGCCATCTCTTGTGGGCTGGGCAAGTCGCTGGCTTGGCAAGCGGTGTTGCCAAACAAGCCAACCACCCGCTGGTAGGCCTTGTAGAACATCTGCCGGTTCATCCACTCGTAATCAATCGCCAGACCCAAGGCTTCGCGAACTCGGACATCTTTGAACTTGTCGCGCCGCACATTGATGACGTAACTCTGAAAACCCGAGGGCAGACTGTGCTTGAACTCGCCCTTCACCAGCTCGCCAGAATCAAAACGCTTGCCATTGACGCGCCGAGCCCAGTCGCCGGCGGAAAAAAAGCGCATGAGATCGAACTCACCCGCCTTCAGCGCTTCCAGTTTGGCCGTGTTGTCTTTGTAAATTTTGACGGTGATGCGGTCAAAGTTGACCATGCCGCGCCGCACGTTCAAATCTTTGGCCCAGTAGTCGGGGTCACGCACATAGGTGATGTCCCGGCCGAAGCGCACCGGCCCGATTTGGTAGGGCCCGCTGCCGATGGGAATGTCCATCACCACCTTGTCAAAACTTTTTGGCTGGCCGCCTTCCATGCCCCAGCTGCGGCTGAAAACCGGCAAGCCGCCAACCGTCAATGGCAGTTCACGGTTTGGTTTTTTAAAGCGGTAGCGCAGGCGGCGCTCGCCCAGCACGTCCAAGCCGGCCACGTCTTCGAGCATCGTCTTGTAGGCTGGCGAGGTGTAAGGGCCCATGAGCACGTCAAAACTGTGCTTCACGTCACCGGCCAGCACCGGCTCACCGTTGTGAAAGCGGGCTTCAGGTCGCAGCACAAAGATGGCGCTCAAACCATCCGGCGCCACCGTCACGTCTTCGGCCAGCAGACCGTAACCGGCAGCGGTCTCATCCAGCGAGCCGGCCAGCAAGGTGTCAAACATCAGGTCGGACAAGTAGGCCGGCGCACTGCCCTTGATGGTGAAGGGGTTGTACTTGTCAAACGTGGAGGTGCGCAAATTGCTCACCAAACGCAACTCTCCGCCCTTGGGCGCGGCTGGGTTGACGTAGTCGAAATGGCTGAAGCCGGCGGGGTATTTGAGGTCGCCCCACAGGGCGTAGCCATAGCCGGCCCAAGCCGACGCACTGACGCCAAGGCCCCAAGCCACAGCCAGAAAAACAGCAAAAGTACGCAGACACCGCATGCGACAATTCTGCCTTAACTATCTGTCCCGTTTTGGGCGAACGGCGACGGCCAACAAAAACTTGATTGGAATAAGAACATGGGATTTTTGACTGGCAAAAAACTGCTGATCACCGGCGTGCTGTCGAACCGCTCGATCGCTTACGGCATCGCCAAGGCCTGCCACGCACAAGGTGCCGAGTTGGCTTTTAGCTATGTGGGCGAGCGTTTCAAAGGCCGCATCACCGAATTTGCAGCCGACTTCGACTCCACCCTGATCTTCGATTGCGATGTCGGTGACGACGCGCAAATCGACAAGTTGTTCGTTGACCTGTCAACACACTGGCCGACCTTCGACGGCTTTGTGCACTCGATTGGCTACGCGCCACGCGAATCGATTGCCGGTGACTTTTTAGAAGGTTTGTCGCGTGAGGGTTTCAAGGTCGCGCACGACATCAGCGCCTACAGCTTTCCGGCCATGGCCAAAGCCGCCCTGCCCTACCTGAACAAAAAATCAGCCTTGCTGACGCTGACGTATTTGGGTGCGCTGCGCGTGCTGCCCAACTACAACACGATGGGCTTGGCCAAGGCCAGCCTTGAGGCCTCGGTGCGCTACATGGCTGAGTCCATGGGCCCCAAAGGCATGCGCGTCAACGGCATCAGCGCCGGCCCGATCAAGACGCTGGCGGCCAGCGGCATTGCCGGTTTCAGCAAAATTTTGGGCGCGGTGGCAGCGGCCTCGCCGATTCGCCGCAACGTGACGATTGACGAAGTCGGCAACGTCGCCGCGTTCCTGATGAGCGATCTGGCCAGTGGCGTGACCGCCGAAATCACTTACGTCGATGGTGGCTTCAGCCATGTCGTCGGCGGCATTGCGGAACCCGTCGAAGCCAGCTGATCGGTTATGCACAGCAGCCTCGCCGCCGCCGCTAGCCGTTTCAAGGCTGGCTCGGCGTGCGTGAAGCTGCTCCTTCTCGGCTTGCTGCTGGTGTTGTGGATGGCGCCCGCAAAAACGGTGCACGCCAACGAAAGCAAGCCGGCGCTCATGCTGGCCAAGGTCTATCACCCGGGTCTTGACTTGCGAGACTATTGGGTCAGCGAAAAATACGACGGCATGCGCGGCTACTGGGATGGCCAACAACTGCTGACACGCGGCGGTCAGCGCGTCTTCGCACCCGTGTGGTTCACCGCTGGTTGGCCAGAAGTGCCTATGGACGGTGAACTCTGGGCGGGTCGCGAAAAGTTTCAGCAAACTGTGTCCACCGTGCGCAAAAAAACACCAGACGACGACGCATGGCGCAGCATTCGCTTCATGGTGTTTGACTTGCCAGCCCACGGCGGCACTTTCACCGAGCGCATCCCGGCGCTCAATGCCCACGTCCAGAAAATTGACCAACCGTGGCTGCAAGCCGTGCCGCAATGGAAGGTCGCCAGTCATCAGGCGCTGGGCCAACTGTTGACGCAGAATGTCAAAGCCAAGGGTGAAGGCTTGATGCTGCACCGCGGCGCTTCGCTCTATCGCGGCGGCCGAACCGACGACTTGCTGAAAGTCAAAACCCATGAAGACGCCGAAGCCGTGGTGGTCGGCCACACGGCGGGCCGAGGCAAATACACGGGCGCGCTGGGCGCTTTGCTGGTCGAGATGCCAGCATTGCCAGGCCAACAGCCTTTGCGCTTCAAAATTGGCACCGGGCTGAGTGATGCCGAACGGTTGTCACCGCCGCCGATTGGCGCGACAGTGACTTACCGGTACCAAGGCTTCAACGACAGCGGCATTCCGCGCTTTGCCAGCTTTCTGCGCATCCGAAGCGACGCACAAGCCAGCAAGCCGACAGAATAAATCAGCGCTCAGCGCTCAGCGCTTCACGCAATCCGCGTAATAACGCTTCTTGCCTTTGGCGTCTTCTTGCTCGACCAAGCCGTGAATATCGGTTTCAAAGCCTGGACACTGCAAGTTGAACTCACGC
>JABMMH010000134.1 GCA_013205645.1 Polaromonas sp.
GGTGCGTCGATTCGCCAACGCCAGCACAAGACGGGCGTGGCGCGGAGGTTGACATCCAGCGGTCTCGCAAAAAGCGACATGCTCGCGTTGGACGTGACCTCTAGAGCCGACACGTCATCCGACCGATGAAGGCGAAATTTGTTACGCTTGAGCTCCGCTTTGACATCGACTTCACGCCAAGACTGAATGCCCTCATCAAAGCAGCCAACGCACACGGCGGCCTTGGGCGACGCCGACACAGCGGGTGCAGCCGTTGCTAGGGTGGGTTGCAGAAGCAATGTCGCGCCTGCGCACAGAAGCCCCCAAAAAATGAGCCACGGAAGACACTGCCGTGGCATTAGATCTCGAAAGAAAGCTACTTGCATATTCAACACTTCGCTGCATCTCCATGTTCGGTTACCCGTTGAATGAAAAATTTCCGGCGGCAGACCGCATGAAACTGGCTTGCCCTGTAACCAAATCGCCAGCATTGACGAAATGAATGATGATACTGACCCATCTGACTTGGAGTCCGGCCTCAAGTCACTTTGGTTGTCTGCCCAATCGGGTGATGAGACCGCCTACCGCGAAGCTCTGGAGCAGATCGCACGTCGATTGCGGGGCTTCTTGTCGCGTCGAATGACCAATATGCCGGAAGATGTGGAGGATTTAGTGCAAGAAACATTGCTCGCAGTGCACCTGCAGCGGGGAAGCTACGACCCGGCATTCCCTGTTTCCGCATGGGTGACCGCGATTGCCAAACACAAAATGATCGACCTGTGGCGCAGACGCGGTCGACGTGAGAATCGTCATCAAGCCATCGACGATGTCTCTGAATATGAACTCGTGGCACCCCAAGATGGGTGTGAAGCGCAGACCGATTTAGAAGGCCTGCTGAGAGGGCTTCCCCCGACACAACGTCAAGCCATCACGCTGACCAAGCTGGCGGGACTGTCCGTTTCAGAGGCCGCCATGGCGACGGGCATTTCAGAGTCTGCCATCAAGGTGCAGGTGCACCGGGGGCTCAAGCGCCTTGCCGTTTTGGTCAAGGGTCATCCATGAACACTCATTTGCTCATTGAGATGCTCGCTCGGGGGGCTGGACCGGCTCCCCGAGCGGTGGTCGCTCGACGTTTTGTACCTGCCGCAGCCGTGGGACTCTTGTGCAGCTGTTTGCTGGCGCTGCTGATCATCGGCCCTTTACCGCCAGAGATTTTTTCAACGCCAGCGCCATGGATCAAGCTGGTGTACGGTGCATCGCTGGGGGTTGCCGCGAGTTGGTTGACGGCGAAATTGGCCCGACCCGTGGCCCATAGTGCATGGCCTGTTGCCGCCGTTTTAGGCGTCTTCGTGGCGATGGCTTTGGCAGGGTTCAACGCTGTATTGCAAGTCCCCCCGGAGGACCGAGTCTCAACACTACTGGGTCAAACTTGGTTGATGTGTCCGTGGGTGTTGTTGGCGTTATCGTTGCCAGCGCTGCTTGCGATTCTCTGGGCGCTGCGAGGCCTCGCTCCCACTGATCTGCGCGGCGCGGGTACCGCCGCTGGCGTTCTTGCTGGCGCCATAGGTGCCATGGGCTACGCCTTGGCTTGTCCTGAAAATTCCACTGCTTTCGTCGCGGTGTGGTACACGCTTGGGATCTGCCTGACTGCGCTCATCGGCCGATGGGCGGGGCCAAGATTATTGCGATGGTGATGGCTCGAAAGGCATGAGGTGTGCTGTTGATCGGGCCCTTACGCATACCGACGGCGGGAATCGGGCGGAACATTTAAATGTTCGTAGATCATTTTTTACTGTACGAGCAACTTAAAGACCGTCCTGATCGAATGTCTGTTTCGAGGAAGGAAATAGAAGACTTTCGATGACCGCTTTGGCGCGGTCCCGCTCACTCATGAATCTCCCACAAGCTTCAATTTTCACCTTAACCGAGGATTAAAAATAATCCAAAGTTCGATTTCAGCGGAAGCGGCTTTGCGGCACGACTTTCACATCACCCTGAACGGACGACAGGTAGTTGGCCAGCAATTTGAGTTCAGCGTTGCTGTACTGCTTGGCCATGCTGGCCATGATCGGGTTGTTGCGGCCGACCTTGGCGTTGTCGCTGATTTTGTAAGCCTTCAAAGCAACAAAAAGATAGTCAGCGTGTTGGCCGCCGATTTTTGGGTAAGCCGGGGAAATCGGCGAGCTGAAATTGGCGCCATGGCAAGACGCGCAATTGGCTTTGCCCAAGAGAGCCGCTACTTCAGCGCTGGGCACTTTGGCTTCTTTCGGTGCCATCTCGCCGACGACCAAGCCGTGATCGCTGTAGTACGCAGCCAGATCAGCCATGTTCTGGTCGGTCAGGCTCTCAGAAATGCTGCGCATGGTTGGGTGCTTGCGCTCACCCTTTTGATAGGCATGCAAGGCTGCTTCGATGTACTTGGCGTTTTGGCCAGAGATCATCGGCACTTTATAGACTTCAGGAAAGCTGGCCTGATAGCCTTTGATACCGTGGCAACCAATGCACATGGCATTGATCTTCTCGCCGGCTTGGGCGCTGCCGGTGATGTCCTGGGCTTGGGCAGCGACGCTCACGAATGAGACCGCCAGAGCGAAAATAGTAGGGAGCAGCTTAATCATTTTTGCGCGCACAATCAGGTGAGATTCATCGTAAAACAACGTCAGATTATATCTGCCAGAGACTGGCCACCTGGCCCGTTCTGCAGACGCACCCCGCCCCGGCCTCCAATCACCTCTTTCATCCGATCGCCACATGAAATTTCAAGGTTCCCAAAACTACGTCGCCACCGAAGACCTGATGCTGGCCGTCAACGCCTCCGCCACACTCCGCAAACCCTTACTGGTCAAGGGCGAGCCCGGCACCGGCAAAACCATGCTGGCAGAGGAAGTCGCTGAGGCGCTGAACCTGCCCTTGTTGCAATGGCACATCAAGTCGACCACCAAAGCGCAACAAGGCCTGTACGAATACGACGCCGTCTCACGGCTGCGCGACTCGCAGCTGGGCGACGAAAAAGTCAAAGACATTCACAACTACATCCTCAAGGGCGTGTTGTGGCAAGCCTTCACCGCTGACGAACCGGTGGCGCTGCTGATCGACGAAATCGACAAGGCTGACATTGAATTCCCCAACGACTTGCTGCGGGAGATCGACCGCATGGAGTTCTACTGCTACGAAACCCGCGAACTGATCAAAGCCAAACACCGGCCGCTGGTCTTCATCACCTCAAACAATGAAAAAGAACTGCCCGACGCTTTTCTGCGCCGCTGCTTTTTCCACTACATCAAGTTTCCCGATGCGGAAACCATGAAGAAAATCGTCGACGTGCATTTCCCGGGTCTGAAGCAAGAATTGCTGTCAGCCGCCATGAAGACTTTTTACGACGTGCGCAACCTGCCCGGCTTGAAGAAAAAACCATCGACCAGCGAGTTGCTGGACTGGCTCAAGCTGCTGGTCGCTGAAGATATCTCGCTCGACGTGCTGCAAAGCCAAGACAACAAAGTCTCGGTGCCGCCGCTGGTGGGTGCGCTGCTGAAAAACGAGCAAGATGTGACGCTGTTTGAAAAACTGGTGTTCATGCAACGCCAAAACCGCTAATCAGCCCCTTTCTTAGTGCACTTGAGAGTTGAACCCATGAACCCAAAATCAATGCTGAAAGAGGGCCTGTCAGATGCCATCGGATTTATCGGTGGCGCTTTGATTGGTTACTGGGCAGGTCACTTGCTTGGCCTAGACATCTTCGATCCCGGCTACAGCAACAGCAGTATTGCGGGCATCGTGATGGTCGGTTTAGGCGGCGGACTGGGCCTGCAAATAGCGCGACGTTGGCGCAAACGCCATGCTGATTGATTTTTTCTACACCTTGCGTTCGGCCAAGCTGCCGGTGTCGGTCAAGGAATACCTGACGCTGCTTGAAGCACTGAAAGCCGGCGTGGTCGGGCCGAACAGTGGTGAGGTTGATCCTTCAGGCGAAGGGGCTTACAAGATTGACGATTTTTATTACCTGAGCCGCTGCGTGCTGGTGAAAGACGAAAAGCATTACGACAAGTTTGACCGCGCCTTCGCGGCTTACTTCAAAGGCGTCGAAATGGTGGCCGACTTCACCAAAGACATTCCGCTTGAATGGCTGCGCAAAACCTTGGAGCTTGAGCTCAGCGCTGAAGACAAAGCCAAGATCGAGAAGATGGGTTGGGACGAGCTCATGGAGACGCTCAAAAAACGCTTTGAAGAACAAAAAGAACGCCACGAAGGCGGCAGCAAATGGATCGGCACGGGCGGCAC
>JABMMH010000023.1 GCA_013205645.1 Polaromonas sp.
CGCCAAGACCGTGACGCACGACTCAACATGATGAGCGCCGCCAAGCAAGGCGCCATGGCTTTTCAAAAAGGCTTGGGCTGCGTGCACTCGCTCAGCCACAGCCTTGGCGGCGTTGACCCGCGCCTGCACCACGGCACGCTGAACGCTCTATTTTTGCCGGCCGTGGTGCGCTTCAATGCGGCAGCTGACTCCATGCAGAAAGACCGACGCCTTGAACGCATGGCGCGAGCCATGAATTTGACATCTGGCAGCGATATTCCGGCGGCAATTCAAGACATGAGCGCCCGCCTCGGCCTGCCCAACGGCTTGGCCGCCATGGGTGTGACGCCGGCGCTATTCGACAAAGTGATTGAAGGTGCGCTGGCTGACCATTGCCACTTGACCAATCCGCGCATCGCCACGGCAGAGGACTATCGGCAGATGCTGCAAGCGTCGATGTAGCCGTGACTCATGCCACGGCCATGGCAACAAACCATGCGCTAGCAGCAAGCCGCATCGCTGGCGTGACCGCAGGGAAACGCCAGATGGCCGCCAGGAGAAAGCCGTTGTAGGGCAGCGTTGAGAAATGCAACAAGACGGCCCATACCGGTTTACCGCCGAGGGCCACCAGCATCAATGCCGCGAAGCTGATGAACAGATTGATCAGCGTGCCGACCGCCAGCATGTCTAGCCAAAACAGCCGGCTAAAATTAATCTTGGCGCGCCACCGATCTGAAAAAAAACCAAAGATCAAGGCTTTGCGCTAGTTTTGCTCGTGGTCTTCAGCCGTTTGGAGCGAGCGCGAATGTTCAGCGCCTCAACGGCCAAGGAAAAAGCCATGGCGGCGTAAATGTAGCCTTTGGGCACATGCTGCTCAAAGGCTTCAGCGGTCAGCGCCATGCCGACCATGATCAGAAAGGCCAGCGCCAGCACTTTTACCGAGGGGTGGCTGTCAACAAAGTCGCCAATCGGTTTGGCCGCAACCAACATCACCGCCACCGACGTGACAACTGCCGCCACCATGATGCTGATTTCGTCAACCATGCCGACCGCCGTGATCACCGAGTCCAGTGAGAAAACGATGTCGATGATGGCGATCTGGCCGATGATGCTCCAAAAGAGCTTTTGACCGGTCGCTTTGAGCAGCACGGCATCGGTCTCGGGTGGCGCATGTTGTTCGCGGGCTTCGACCTCCACAAAGATCTCATGCGAAGCCTTGTAGAGCAGGAACACGCCACCGAACAACAGCACCAAATCACGTCCGCTGATGCCCTGACCCAATGCGTTGAAGAGGTCTGCCGTCAGTCCCATGACCCATGTCAGCGTGAACAACAGCAACAAGCGCGAAATCATCGCAAAACCAATCCCCAGCCGCCTGGCCTTGTCGCGCATGTGCGGCGGCAAGCGGCCTACCAAAATCGAAATGAAGATGATGTTGTCGATGCCCAGAACGATTTCCAAGGCGGCCAACATCGCAAAGGCGATCCAGACATTCGGGTCGAGTAGAAGTTCCATGGGGGAAAGTGCTCTCTAAAAGGAATTGATGGCGTCGTGAGCCGATGTCTTTGATTATGGGGCTGACTTGTCGGGCAAAACCGCGACCTTTGAAGCGGACGTGTCGACCGCATTAAAACACCCGCGCTGAAGCACTCTGAGCAGCAATTGCGTCCTGCTTGCCAGCGTCCAGTCTTCGCTTTCCAGAACAGCGGAAGCCCCCAGGCTGGTCGTCCCTGGCTCCGCAACAGCCACATTGAAGGTGTTGTCCGTCCGGTCTCTGCCAATCTTGATGGCGGAGCCCAAAAGCGAAATTTCAAACTCTGGGCGCGGACCCAATTCGCCATCGATATCAACGCGCAAAACACAACCCGGCAAGAGTGCGTAGTTCCAGCGACGTTGGGAATGGGCGTCATCGCCAATGGCGTTCATCGCCGCCAGCCGCTGGTTCTGAGTCATGTTGAACGGGTTCACGATGAGCGCGTCTTCCTTGGGGTAACCCTCCATGCAGGCCGTCCCCATGAGCAGCGCACAACACGCGAAGCCCCAACGCCAGCGACGCCACGGCAACGAACGCGGTGCCTCCAAGCTCATTTTTTCAAACTTTGCAGCTTGGCAAAAGCTGACGCCATGGCACTGCCCTGTACGACTGGCGGCAACCGCACACCACGGGCGGCGCCTTCAAACTTGTTGTCGCGCGGGGCATCCCGGCGTGCTGGAGCGGCGTCAAGTTTCATGGTCAAGCCGATGCGTTTGCGGGCGACGTCGATTTCGGTCACGCGGACCTTGACGATGTCACCCGTTTTCACCACTTCACGCGCGTCGGTGACGAACTTGTTGGCGAGCTGGCTCACATGCACCAGCCCGTCCTGATGCACGCCGATGTCGACAAACGCACCGAAGGCCGCCACATTGCTCACAGTGCCTTCCAGCGTCATGCCTTCAACCAAGTCTTTGATGTCTTCAACACCGTCGTTGAAGCGAGCCACTTTGAAGTCAGGGCGTGGGTCACGGCCCGGCTTTTCGAGCTCGGCCAAAATGTCTTTGACCGTGATGACGCCGAACTTGTCATTGGCAAACAGCTCAGGCCGCAGCGTCTTGAGCATCTCGGCGCGGCCCATGAGTTCGGCCACCGGCTTTCCGGTGTGGGCGATGATTTTTTCGACCACCGGGTAGGTTTCAGGGTGAACGCCGGTCATGTCCAATGGATTGCTGCTGGCGTGCAAACGCAAAAATCCAGCGCTTTGCTCAAAGGTCTTGGCGCCCAAGCCGGTGACCTTCAACAGGTCGGCGCGGCAGGTGAAAGCGCCGTTGGCATCACGCCAGCGCACCACCGACTTGGCCACAGTCTGGCTCAGGCCTGAGACGCGCGCCAACAAGGGCACGCTGGCCGTGTTCAGGTCAACGCCAACGCTGTTGACACAGTCTTCAACCACGGTGTCCAAG
>JABMMH010000024.1 GCA_013205645.1 Polaromonas sp.
ACGTCTGCCATGGTCGCCGTGCCATCAAGGATGACGCCGCAGTTGATGTCCATGTCTTCTGTGAGCCGTGAAAACATGGGCGTGTTGGTTGCCAGCTTGATGGACGGCACCGGCTTGGCCCCGAACATAGAACCGCGGCCCGTGGTGAAGCAGATCAAATTAGCGCCTCCAGCGATCTGACCTGTGGCCGAGACCGGGTCAAAACCGGGCGTGTCCATGAAGACAAACCCTGGCTGGGTCACGGGCTCGGCATAGCGGTAGACCTCCATCAGCCCCGTGGTACCACCCTTCATCGACGAGCCCAGAGATTTTTCAAAGATGTTGGCCAAGCCGCCCATCTGGTTGCCTGGGCTGACCTTGCCATTGATCTGCACGTCACGTCCCGGTGAGTACTCATCCTTCCACCAGCGGATGATTTTGATCAACTTTTGGCCCACTTCCGGGGTGCGGGCTCGGCGCGTGAGCGTGTGCTCAACGCCATAAATTTCCGGCGTTTCCGACAGAATGGCCGTGCCGCCATGGCGCACCAAAATATCCATGGCAGCACCAAGTGCCGGGTTGGCCGTGATGGAAGAAAACCCGTCTGAACCGCCACACTGCAAGCCAACCTTCAGGTGACTGGCTGAGACTGTTTGGCGCTTCACTTCGTTAGCCTCGGGCAACAAGGCCGCAATAGCAGCCACCCCAGCTTCAATGGTCTTGCGGGTGCCGCCTGTTTCCTGCATCACAAAGGTGTGCAGGCGCGGGCCGGCTTCCAAGCCTTGCGCCTTCAAGAGCTCTGAAAGTTGGTTACGCTCGCAGCCCAAACCGACGATGAGAACTGCGGCAAAGTTTGCATGCGTGGCAAAACCACCCAGCGTCCTGCGCAGCAAGTCCATCGGCTCGCCCGACATTTCCATGCCGCAGCCCAAACCATGGCTCAGCGCCACCACCCCATCAACCTGCGGATAGTCCGCCAGTTTGTCAGCGGTGAAGTGTTCGGCGATCCGGTGCACCACCGTGGCCGAGCAATTGACGGTCGACAAAATACCGATGAAATTGCGCGTGCCCACTTGGCCATTGGCGCGTACGATTCCTTCAAAAGTAGCTTGCTTTTCAACAGGCAAAACCGGGGTGTGGATGTAGTCGCGACCATGCGCGTAGTCGCGGTCAAAATCACGAAACGCTGTGTTGTGCGAGTGCACGTAGGTGCCGGCTGAAATATCGGTCTCAGCAAAACCGATGCACACGTTGTATTTCAGAATCGCCTCGCCTTTTGCGATGTCCCGCGCGGCCATCTTGTGCCCCGCCGGCACTTGGCTGCGGCAGGTGAAGCCCTCAGCGGGCACCGGCAGGCCGATGCTGACGGGCTCGCGCGCTACCACCACGTTGTCTGAAGCATGAAGGCGGATGGTCGGATTTGTCTGCAAGGCTGTCATGCGGCGGTTCCTATGGCTGCGATTTTAGAAAACCTAGAGTGTGGCCAAAAAGTGTTTTTTGCGCAACCTTCAGCCCGCATCAAGGTGCCGGCACCGCCGCATCACCCCCCAGCGTCTGGTACACCACCACTTGGTTGTTCAAACGCGCGAGTCGGTTCGTCGCCACAGCGATGTCCGCCGTTCGCCTTCTTTCCTGCGAGTCCAACCACAGACTCAAAGTGGCTGCACCTGCGCGGTAGCGTATTTCATAAAGCCGTTCTGCGGTGCGGGCGGCCTGCAGTGTTTCTTCCAACCGCAAGCCTTGTTGTGCCAGTTGCTGGCGCGCTGACAAAGCGTTTTCGACATCGCCAAGCGCGGTGTACAGCGTTTTTCGGAAATTCACCACCGCCTCTTCATGCTGTGTTTCAGACACGCTGATGGTGAGTTTCATGGCGGTGCGCTGCAAAAAGGGCAGCGTCATGCCAAGACCGAGCGTGCCCACCGGGTTTTGCAAGACGCTGCTCAACTGCGTGCTGGACGAGCCGAGGCTGCCCGTGAGGCTCAACGCGGGGTAAAAACTGGCGCGGGCCGCATCAATGCCGGTGAAGGTTCCGCGCAAACGCAATTCGGCTGCACGCAAATCAGGCCGACGACCTAACAAGTCTGCAGGCACGCCGGCATCCAGCGCGGGCAGCGTCAACACAGGCAAGGTGGCGGGGTTGGCCAAGCTGGTGCCTGGCGGGCCATCAAACAACAGCGCCAGCGCCGTTCGGGCTTCGAACGCCAGTTGCAACAAAGCGCTCTGGCTGGCCTGTTGACTGGCCAGCGTTTGCTGCGCCTCGGCCACTTCCAAGCCCGACACGGCGCCAGCGCGGTACTGCGATTGCACCAAATCAAAAGTGATCTGCGCATAGGCAATGCTCTGAGCATTGGCCGCCAGACGCTGGTTCAAGAACCCGACTTGCCAATACAGCGCCGCCGTGGTGCCGACCAAGGCCAGTGCGGCGCTTTGCCGGTCTTGCTCAGTCGCCAGCGCTTGCCAGCGCGCCACATCGCGTAGGCTGCCAAGCCGGTTCCACAGATCAATTTCGTAAGCCGTGCTTAGCAGCACGCTGTTGCTGCGTGTCGTCGCCGCGCCGGCCTCCAGCGGCTGAATGGCGGTGGCACCGAGGCGACCACCGAAACTCGGTTGCAGATTGTTGTCAGCCAGACCGGCCAGCAACTGCGCGCGACGGACGCGAATCGCTGCCGCCGCCAAGTCGTTGTTGCGCCGCAAAGCCTCGGCCACCAGACGGTCCAGTTCAGGGTCGTTGAAACGCGTCCACCAGCGTCCAACGGACGCTGCAGGCACAGCATCATCAGCAACGGCCGCAACAGTCGCTTGGCTGTACTGCGCCGGCAGCGTGAGCGCAGGCGCTTGGTAAGGGCGATTGAAGTTAGAGGCGCAGCCGCTCGCCAACAAGACAGCCCCGAGCGCTGTCGTCAAACGGGTGCCACGAAGGTTCAAAGCCAAAGGTGTCAAGGTCATGGGTTTCACAGAGTTCATTCCCGCGACAGCGCGTCGACTGGGTTGAGTTTCGCGGCGTTGTTGGCTGGCATAAAGCCAAAAATCACGCCAATCAACGTTGAGCAGACAAAGGCCACCACCATCGACAGCGTGGAATAGACCATCGTGAAGCTGCTGCCCGACTGCTCAAAGCCCCAGCCGATCAACAACGACAACAGAATGCCGAGCACGCCGCCCAACAAACACACCAGCACGGCTTCAATCAAAAACTGCTGCCGAATATCGCCTTGGCGCGCCCCAACAGCCATGCGCACACCAATTTCACCGGTGCGCTCGGTCACCGACACCAGCATGATGTTCATCACGCCAATGCCGCCAACGATCAACGAAATGAGCGCGATGGCCGAGATCAGCAACGTCATCGTCTTTGTTGTGCTTTCAACCGTCTGGCGAATCGTGTCCGTGTTGAGCACATAAAAGTCCACCACCCCGTGCCGCTGCAGCAGCAAGGTGTTGATGCCTTGCTCGGCGACTTCGGCTGAGACATCGTCGCTGATGCGCACGGTGATGCTGCGCAGGTAGTTTTGACCGATCACACGGCTCATGGCTGAGGTGTACGGAATCCACACATTGAGCCAATCGGGATTGCCAAAGGCGGATTCGCTGCGCTTGGTCACGCCGACGACGCGGCACGGCACTTGGTCGATCAAGATAACTTCGCCAACCGGATTCGGATTGTTTGGAAAGAGTTGTTTGCGCGTGTTGTCGTCGATCACAACTTCCTGCGCGAGGCTGGCCACGCTGTCGGCGTCAAAAGGACGACCCAACGCCATCTGCACGCCACGCACGCGAAAGTACTGATCACCGACGCCGTTGACGGTACCGGTCAACGCGATGTTGCCGTGTAGCAGCGTGACCGTGGTGTACAAAGTCGGCGTGACGCTGTCGACATAGCTTTGCTCGGCCAGAGCCGCCGCATCGCTCGGCACCAAGGTGCGCACGCGACCGGCGCGCCTATCGCCCAAACCACTGCCCGAAAAAATCTCAATGGTGTTGGTGCCAATGGCGCTGATGCTTTTCAAAATCTGCTGGCGCGATCCTTCGCCCAAAGCCACCACCGAGACCACCGAGGCGATGCCGATGATGATGCCCAACATGGTCAAAAACGTCCGCAAGCGGTGCGCGTTCATGGCCAGCACAGCCATCCGAAAAGCCTCGCTGAAACGGTCCCGACTGGCTTGCCAGCGACCACTGCTGCTGGCCACCGGTTTCAAGGCAGCGGCGGCCTTGGCCGGGTCCGAGTCCGGCCGGGTCACGCGATCAGACACCACGCGGCCGTCACTGAGCTCAATGATGCGGTCGGCGTGGGCGGCCACGTGCATGTCGTGCGTGACGATGATGATGGTGTGGCCCTCGGCATGCAGCTCCATCAAAATCTTCATCACCTCGGCGCCGCTTTGGGTGTCGAGCGCGCCGGTCGGCTCGTCGGCCAGCAGCACATGGCCACCATTCATCAACGCGCGCGCAATGCTGACGCGCTGCTGCTGGCCGCCCGACAACTGGCCGGGCTTGTGCTGCAAACGATCAGCCATGCCAAGGCGCGTCAGCAGCGCGGTCGAGCGCTCGCGGCGCGACTGCCGGCCGCGTCCGGCATAGACGGCGGGCACTTCGACGTTGTTCGACGCGCTCAAGTCGCCCAGCAAGTGGTAGCGTTGAAAAATAAAACCGAAATGTTCGCGCCGCAGCTCTGCCAATTCGTCGGGCCCGAGCAGCCCGGTCGGTCGGCCCGCCACGCAGTAAGTACCGACCGTGGGTTGGTCTAGACAACCGAGGATGTTCATCAACGTCGACTTGCCCGAACCAGAGGCGCCCACAATGGCGACCATCTCGCCAGCGCGAATGTCGAGGTTGATGTCGCTGAGCACGGTGATCGTGCCTTCGCCGGCCGGAAAGTCGCGTTGCAAGCCGCGCAGTTCGAGCAAGGCGGGCGCGCCGCGGGCGGCTGACGTGGCGTTAGCGTTCACAGCATCAGCCTTCAAAAGCGCATGCGCGGTGCTGGACGCTGCGGCGCTTGGGTGCCGGGCGCTGCCGCTTCACTCAGAACGACTTTGTCGCCCACCGCCAAACCTTCCAAAATTTCCGCATTCACATTGTTGTTCATGCCAACTTTGATCTCGCGCTTTTCAGCCTTGCCCTCGGCGTTGACCACGCGCACGCTGGCCGCACCGCGTCGACCTGATTGCGTTATCGCTGCCGATGGAATAGTGATGACACCCTTGGCTTCATTCAGCACGACATAGACCTGCGCGGTCATTGAAATCCGCAGCAAACCGTCGGGATTCGGAACATCGAGCAAGCCGTTGTAATAAATCGCCGTGGCCGTGTTGACGGTCGTCGCGGTGTCGGTGACGATCGAGTCGGGTGCTGGTTCAACGCTGCGCAAGGTTGTGTAATAACGCTTGTCAGGCGCGCCCAAAATCGTGAAGTAGACCTTTTGTCCGGGCTTGACGCGGACCACGTCGGCTTCCGAAATTTGCGCCTTGACCGTGATGGTGTCCAGCAGCGCCAGCTTGATGATGATGGGCGCGCTTTGGTTGGCGTTGACCGTCTGCCCCTGCCGCGCGACCAAGGCGACGACGACACCGTCCATGGGCGCCAGAATGCGCGTGTAGCTCAAATTCACTTGCGCGGTGTCGGCCGCAATACGGGCCTGCGAGATTTGCGCTTCAGAGGTTTTGATGTCGGCGCGGGTGGTGCCCAGCGTGGCTTCGGCCTGCTCATAAGTCTGGCGTGCGATCGCGTCGGCCGTCAGCAACTCTTTTTGCCGTTGAAAATTCAACTCTGCCTGCTTCAGCAAGGCTTGGCGCGAGCCCAGCAACGCTTCGGCACTCAGCAAAGCCGCCTGCGTGTTGCGCAGATCGTTTTCCTGTTTCATCGCGTCAATCTCGGCAATCAACTGGCCCTTCTGGATGCTGTCGCCCAGCGCCACGTTCAAACTCTTGACCTGGCCCGACGCCTGCGCGCCCACGCTGACCTGCTTGAACGCCTGCAAAGTGCCCGTGGCCAACACCGATTGCTCAAGATCACCCAAAACCGCAGTCGCAGTGACAAAAGCCAGCGCTTTGTTGGTCGGGAAAAAATAAAATTTAACCCCCACCGCCAGCCCCAACAGCAGCAGCGCAGCCAGTACGTAGCGCCAACGACCGAAGAAGTTGGACAGTTTGGAAGCAGTGGAAGTCATGGATACGGGATTTGGCATAGGCCGAACTTTACAAGGCTGGCGGGCTTCGCGTTGCCCGGACCCGGCAAAGTGCGGGTAAAGCTAGGGCGGTTGCCACCCTTGGATTCGATGCCGTCCTTCAAAATTCACCCGCATTTCGTGAGTGTGGAGCTAACCAGCTAACCCAAGCTTGGTGAACGCTCATAAAACACGATACCAACACGCTGGATGTGAGCCTCACGATCGGGGTTTTTCAAGTCACTATAGAGCGACAAATCTACCGCGTAAGGCAACAGCAAATCATCCATCGCGTCGGCAATATCTGCGCGAATATGCTGCGTCAGCTTGGGCCCGTAGAGCGTCAGGTCAATGTCAGAGCGGGGTTTGTAGTTGCCGACTTTTCACCCAAGGCCGTGAACGTACGCGCCATGTTTGCAAACGCGGGATGAAAACGAGCGAGGATGTCACTGGCGATACCTTCTGCGACGTCCATGTTGTAGGCGTGAGAGGTTTGGTTGCGCGCCTTGATCATGTCCATCCAAGCGTCGCCATCCACGATCAATTGATTTTTAAAGGCTTCACGGGTGGCATTTTTGGAACCGATGATGCCAACGAAACCCTGATCTTCCAAGTAATCCTTCAGCACATTCCAAGCCAGTTCATGCGTGAACTCAAAGCCCTGGATCAAGCCTTGCTGCTCCAGATTGGACAACGGCCGCTGCTACGCGAGCACCGCTGCCTCATCGAGCGTTTTCGATGCCTTGAGGTAGTTGCTCAAGCGTTGCTTCCAGCGAATATCTTGGGTCATGAAAAATCTTTGGTTGAGTGCCGCATCAAAGAGCACTTTTGTAAGCTTACCCGCTTCTGGGCGCTCTCTTACGTTCGCCCGTCAACTCTCCAAATGCCCCAGCGGCAGCGCCCCGCCGGCCTTCACTTCGCCCAACGAAAAGCTGGTGTGCAGGTCTTTGACGTTCGGCAGGTTGATGATGCTTTGCAGCGCAAATTTACTGAACGCCTCTAAGTCGCGCGCAACCACCTGCAGCTCAAAAGTGCCGGTGCCGCTGATGTAATGACACGAGACGATCTCGGGCAGTTTGCGGATGGCGTCCTCCAGCTCACGGGTGGCTTCGCCGGTGTTGCGTTCGGCGTCGATGCGCACGAAGGCCAACACGCCCAGACCGATTTTTTGGCGGTTGATTTCTGCTCGGTAGCCGGTGATGAAGCCTGACTCTTCGAGCGCACGCACACGGCGCCAGCAGGGTGCCGCCGACAGCCCGATGCGGGAGGCCAGCTCGGCATTGGTCAGGCGCGCTTCGCTTTGCAACTCTTTCAGTATGGCCACGTCAAATTTATCTAGTGTTTGCATAAACTGTATTTTTAAGAAAGGATCTTGCGCAGGATAGCTTAAATAGGGTACAAAACGCAAAGACTTATCCGGGTCTGCCGCCTACACTTTGTCGGTATAAAGAATTTAAAATCTGGAGATACCGCTATGAACGCACCGCTGCCTGAGCACATCCGCAAGTCGCTGGAAACGGTCACACTCGACGACAAGTATTCGCTGGACTACGGCTACGCTTTCATGAGTGGGGTGCAAGCCTTGGTCAAGCTGCCGATGCTGCAGCGCCTGCGCGACCAACAGCAAGGTAAAAACACCGCCGGCTTCATCTCGGGTTATCGCGGCTCGCCCTTGGGCGGGTACGACCAGGCTTTGTGGAAGGCTTCCAAGTACCTGAAAGCACAAAACATCGTCTTTCAACCGGGTGTGAATGAAGAGCTTGCCGCCACCGCCGTGTGGGGCACACAGCAGCTGGGTTTTGCGCCACCGGGTACTAACAAATACGACGGCGTGTTCGGTATTTGGTACGGCAAAGGCCCGGGCGTTGACCGCACGTCTGACGTTTTCAAGCACGCCAACATGGCGGGCACCACGCCTTGGGGCGGTGTGTTGGCGGTGGCCGGCGACGACCACGTGGCCAAAAGCTCGACCGCCGCGCACCAGAGCGACCACATTTTCAAAGCTTGCGGATTGCCGGTATTTTTCCCGGCCAGCGTGCAAGAAATTTTGGACCTCGGCCTGCACGCGCTGGCTATGAGCCGCTACGCCGGTGTCTGGGCCAGCATGAAGACGATTCAGGAGATCGTCGAGTCTTCAGCCAGCACCTTGATTGATCCTGATCGCGTTCAGATCAAGCTGCCGACTGACTTTGTCATGCCGCCAGGCGGCGTGCACATCCGCTGGCCCGACGCGCCGTTGGAGCAAGAGCAGCGTCTGTTCGACTACAAGTGGTATGCGGCGCTCGCGTACATTCGCGCCAACCGACTCAACTACAACGCCATAGAAGGCCCGAACGACAGGCTTGGCCTGATGGCCAGCGGCAAGGCCTACAACGACACGCGCCAAGCCTTGGTCGACTTGGGTCTGGACGACGCCACCTGCCGCCAACTCGGTATTCGCCTGCACAAGGTGGGTGTGGTCTGGCCTCTTGAAGCCCAGCTCACGCGCGAATTCGCCACCGGCTTGCAAGAGATTTTGGTGATCGAAGAAAAGCGCCAAGTGCTGGAATACCAGCTGAAAGAAGAGCTCTACAACTGGCGCGCTGATGTGCGGCCCAACGTGCTCGGCAAGTTCAATGAGGTGGAAGGCGACTTCAGTGGCGGCGAGTGGGGCATGTCCAATCCGGCGGCCAACACCTTGCTGCGCGCCAACGCCGATTTGTCGCCGGCACTGATTGCCAAAGCCATCGCGGCACGCGTCAAAAAGCTTAACT
>JABMMH010000135.1 GCA_013205645.1 Polaromonas sp.
CAGCTGGGTGTTGCGGGCGATGCGCGACGAGAACTCGGTCGGCAGCGCTATCGCTTCATCGAAACTGTTCGTGTGCAGGCTCTGCGTGCCGCCGAACACCGCCGCCATCGCCTCGATGGTGGTGCGCACCACGTTGTTGTAGGGGTCTTGCTCGGTCAGACTCCAGCCGCTGGTCTGGCAATGCGTGCGCAGCATCAGGCTCTTAGCACTTTTGGCGTTGAACTCTTTCATGATGCGGCACCACAGCAAACGCGCAGCGCGCATCTTGGCAACTTCTAAGTAGAAGTTCATGCCGATGGCCCAGAAAAAACTCAGGCGTCCGGCAAAGGCGTCAACATCCAAACCCTTGGCAATCGCGGTCTTCACGTACTCTTTGCCGTCAGCCAGCGTGAAGGCCAGCTCCAGCGCTTGGTTCGCACCGGCTTCTTGCATGTGGTAGCCCGAGATGCTAATCGAGTTGAACTTAGGCATGTGCTGCGCCGTGTACTCAATGATGTCGCCGATGATGCGAATCGACGGTGCCGGCGGATAAATGTAGGTGTTGCGCACCATGAATTCTTTGAGAATGTCGTTCTGAATCGTGCCGCTCAACTGCGCCTGCGACACGCCCTGCTCTTCAGCCGCCACCACGTAGCCGGCCAACACCGGCAACACCGCGCCGTTCATGGTCATGGAGACCGACACCTTGTCCAGCGGAATCTGATCGAACAAGATTTTCATGTCTTCAACACTGTCAATGGCCACGCCAGCCTTGCCGACGTCACCCGTCACACGCGGGTGGTCTGAGTCGTAGCCGCGGTGCGTGGCCAAGTCAAACGCCACTGAAACGCCCTGCCCGCCGGCAGCCAGCGCCTTGCGGTAAAACGCGTTGGATTCTTCTGCAGTTGAAAAACCAGCGTACTGCCGGATCGTCCACGGACGCACCGCATACATCGTCGCTTGCGGGCCTCGGATGAAGGGCTCAAAACCCGGCAAGGTGTGGGTGTAAGGCAAGTCCTTGACGTCTTCAGCCGTGTACAAGGGCTTGACGCTGATGCCGTCTGGAGTTTGCCAGTTGAGCGCGTTGACATCGCCGCCTGGCGCTGACTTGGCAGCGGCACGGCCCCAATCTTCAAGGCTGGCGGAATTGAATTCGGGGGCTGAAGGTGGTTTTTGACTCATGGCACACCAAGGTTAACTTGTCTTAAGGAGAGCAGCAACGCACCATCCGCGCAAACTGCAGGCATTCTTCACAGATGACAGTTTACATCATTTATAATTATGAATTCAAAATTAAGATCGTCAGGAATTGACATATGGCCGCTGCTTCACTGACCCCACGTGCACTCTACCAAGAAGTCGCTGAGCTCTTGCGTCAGCGTATTTTCAACCGCGAGCTGACACCGGGCAGCTGGATTGATGAGCTCAAGCTGGCCGAAGAGTACGGCATCAGCCGAACACCCCTGCGCGAAGCCTTGAAGGTACTGGCCACCGAGGGTTTGGTGACCATGAAGCTCAGGCGCGGCGCCTACGTGACGGAAGTGTACGAGCGCGACCTGACCGATGTTTACCACCTGCTGGCTTTGCTTGAAAGCGATGCGGCGAGCGTGGTGGCATGCCAAGCGACTGACGCGCAACTGAAAGAGCTGCAGACACTGCATCGCGAACTTGAAAAATCAGTCGGTAACCGAGAGAAATTTTTCCAGGTCAACGAGCGCGTTCACATGCGCCTGCTGGAAATCGCCGATAACCGCTGGCGCGACCAGATGGTCGCCGACCTGCGCAAAGTCATGAAGTTGAATCGGCACAACTCATTGCTGAAAAGCGGTCGTATTCAAGAGTCTCTCGCCGAGCACCAAGCCATCATGAACGCGCTGTTGTCGCGCGATGCAACAGCCTCTGCACAAGCCATGCAGACCCACTTCAACAACGGACTGCAAGCGGCCGCTTGACGCATTGCTCGCCTCTTAATCGCTTGAATTAAGCCAGCTGCACCGCCGCCACCAAGCGGTCAGCGCAGTCTTTGGCTTGCACTCCATCGCGCGCTTCGACCATGATGCGCAGCAAGGGCTCGGTGCCGCTGGCGCGAATCAAAATGCGACCCGTCTCGCCCAGTTCGGCTTCAACGGCTTTGCTTTCTGCTTGCAAGGCCACACTCGACTTCCAGTCCTGCCCCGGCCGCAAGCGCACGTTCAGCAGGATTTGCGGAAACAAGGTCACGTCAGCCAACAATTCTGACAGCGGTTTGCCACTGCGCACGCAGGCTTGCAACACTTGCAATGCGCTGATCAAACCATCGCCGGTGGTGTGCTTGTCAAGCGCCAGCAAATGGCCGGAACCCTCGCCGCCCAACAACCAACCATTTTTCTCTAACTCTTCGAGCACGTAGCGGTCGCCAACTTTGGCGCGTACAAACTGCACGCCACGCGCCTTCAGAGCGACTTCCACGGCCAAGTTGGTCATCAAAGTGCCGACCGCGCCGATGACAACTTCGCCACGAGCCAAGCGTTCGTTGACCATCAAAAACAAAACTTCGTCGCCGTTGAAGAGTCGGCCATTCGCGTCGACCAGTTGCAAACGATCAGCGTCACCGTCGAGCGCCACACCGTAGTCGGCACCGTGCGCTTTGACCGCGGCAATCAAGGCTTCTGGGTGGGTTGCACCCACCTCCTGGTTGATGTTCATGCCGTCGGGTGCGCAGCCGATGCAGACAATGTCTGCGCCCAGTTCGTGAAAAACTTCAGGCGCTACTTGATAAGCCGCCCCATGCGCCGCATCGACCACAATCTTCAGACCCTTCAGCGTCAGGTCATGAGCGAAAGTACTTTTGCAAAATTCAATGTAGCGGCCAGCAGCGTCGTCGAGACGCTTGGTTTTGCCAAGGTTCGCGGAGTCAACCCACACCGGCGGCTGTGCCAATGCCGCTTCCACGGCTTCCTCCCAAGCGTCGGACAACTTGGTACCGAAGGCACTGAAAAACTTGATGCCATTGTCTGCAAAAGCGTTGTGGCTGGCGCTGATGACCACACCCAGACTGGCGCGTTGCGTGCGCGTCAGGTAAGCCACACCCGGTGTTGGCAAAGGACCAAGCAAGACCACATCCACACCCGCCGAATTGAAGCCTGACTCCAGCGCACTTTCAAGCATGTAGCCCGAGATCCGCGTGTCCTTGCCAATCAACACCGTCGGCCGCTCTTCGGTTTGCTTCAAGACGCGGCCCACCGCATGGGCTAAGCGCAAAACAAAGTCTGGTGTGATGGGGGCTTGACCCACCGTGCCGCGAATGCCGTCGGTGCCGAAATACTGTCTGCTCATCTGAAGAACTCCCGGGCCATGCCCTTGCTTGTTATTTTTTATGCCTGAAACCGTGGCTCACATGGACGCTGCCACCCAGACTTTCAGGGCTTGGACGGTCTCGCGCACATCATGCACCCGAACCACCCTCGCACCACGCTCAACAGCCAACAATGCAGCGGCAATACTCGGCACCATGCGTTCAGACATAGCTAACGGCGTCGGTGCATCAAGGGCCTCGTCAGCACACAGCATCGCCAGTGATGATTTTCGCGACCAACCGGCCAGCAATGGATAGCCCAGACTCAGCACGTCTGACTGCCGCTGCAACAAGGACAAATTTTGCGCCACCGTTTTGCCAAAACCAACGCCGACATCAAGCACGATGCGGGAGTGATCGACTCCTGCAAGCTGCAGGCCTTCGGCGGCCAATTGCAAAAAATCTCGAACCTGCTGCACCACATCGCCAGACATGGGCGCGGTTTGCATGGTGAGGGGTTCACGGTGCATGTGCATCAAGCACACCCCACATTGAGCGTGGCCGGCCACCGCTTGAACCGCACCCAGTTTGCGCAGAGCCCAGATGTCATTGATGATGTCTGCGCCCAGATCCAGCACGGCCTGCATCACTTCAGGCTTGTAGGTGTCGACTGAAATTGGCACGCCTAATTGCACGGCATGGCGCACCACCGGCAGCACACGCGCCAACTCTTCATCCAGCGGCAAAGCCACAGCGCCGGGCCGGGTTGACTCACCGCCAATGTCCAAGATGTCTGCACCCTCGTTGAGGAGTTGCTCGCAATGTGCCAGAACGCTCGATGTGTTGCGGCTAGAGAAATACGCACCGCCATCCGAAAAGGAATCGGGCGTGGCATTGACGATGCCCATGACCTGAGGCTTGGCCAGATCGATCTGAAAACGGCTGGTTTGCCAGAAAGGATTCATCGCCATACGCGCCTCCTGCGCCACTGTATTTAGGAAGCCCTGCACTTTTGCAGAGACCAAGAAAAACCGGGGCAAGGCCCCGGTTTTTAACTAACAAGTTTGCGAACTCAAGCCACTGTCGGTGCTGGCTCTGCTGGCTTGGCCGGCTCGGCCGTCACAGCGGGTGTTCCGCCACTCGGCGGCGTGCTACCGCCCACCGATGGATTGCGCGGCACCCAATCTTTAGGCGCGCGTGGGTCACGGCCAGCCATGATGTCGTCGAGTTGCTCGACGTCAATGGTTTCCCATTCCATCAGTGCTTTGGCCATGGCGTGCATCTTGTCCTGATTGCCTTCAATCAAGCCGCGCGCCAAAGCGTACTGCTGGTCG